>NZ_JBSGYQ010000025.1:0-98342 GCF_053610585.1 Streptomyces sp. NPDC054887
TTTACCGCGATGTTGGGGGTGGGAATCGCGGCGATGTTGGGGGTGGGGCAGCTGGGCGCCGGGGGCCATAACCACAACAACGCCTGTAACTGACTGCCCCGTGGCAGGGTTGTGGGGGGGGATCCTGGGAGCCCGCCCCTCACCCGTCCGCGCGCGTACGCCGGCTACAGCGCCGCGCGGGTACGTTCCACCAGGCGTACGACCGACGCGTCGGCCACACCCGCCACCTCGTCGTACGCGAACCAGCGCAGGTCGAGCGACTCCTCGCTGATCGCCTCGACCGCGCCGGCCGGCGCCAGCGCCGCGTACTGCACGTCGAGGTGCCAGTTGCAGGGCGCGGGGATGGGATGCCGGTCGAGCCGCACCGGTCCGCCGGGCAGCAGCGTCAGGCCCGCGATGCCGGACTCCTCCGTGGCCTCGCGCAGCGCGGCACCGCTCAGCGTCGCGTCACCGGGCTCGCAGTGGCCGCCCATCTGGAGCCACATGTTCAGCTTCTTGTGCAGGGTCAGCAGCACCCGCCCGCGCTCCGGATCGACGACGAGCGCACTCGCCGTGATGTGTCCGGCCTCGCATGCCTTCCACATCCCGTCCGGGTGCGCCGCCAGGTGATCGAGGTACGTACGGCGCAGTTCCTCCTGGTCCTCGTACTTCTCCAGTACGAGGACCGCGTCGTCGTGCAGGCTCACTTGTCGCTGTCGCCCTCTGCGCCGTCGTTCGACTCGCCGTCCGTGTCCTTGGTCAGGTCCGGCTTGGGCGCGCTGCCGCCGGCCGCCTCGCCCAGCATCTTGTCGAGCTCGGAGAAGTCCATCTGCTCGCGGTGCACGAACCCGTCGGGGTCGTCCAGGTCGTCGGCCGTCGGCAGCATGTCCGGGTGCTCCCACAGCGCGTCGCGCCCGTCCAGGCCGCGCGCGTCCGTGAGCGAGGCCCACAGCCGCGCCGCGTCCCGCAGCCGCCGGGGCCGCAGCTCCAGGCCGATGAGCGTGGCGAAGGTCTGCTCGGCCGGACCACCGGAGGCCCGGCGCCTGCGCAGCGTCTCCCGCAGCGCGTCCGCCGACGCGAGCCGGGGCTTGGCCGCCTCGTGCACGACGGCGTCCACCCAGCCCTCGACCAGCGCGAGCGCCGTCTCCAGACGGGCCAGAGCCGCCTTCTGCGCCGGGGTGTCCTCCGGCTGGAACATGCCCTGCTGAAGCGCTTCCTGAAGCTGCTCCGGGTGCGACGGGTCGAGCTGGCCGACCACGTCCTCCAGCTTCGAGGTGTCGACCTGGATGCCGCGCGCGTACCCCTCGACCGCGCCGAACAGGTGCGAGCGCAGCCACGGCACGTGGGCGAAGAGCCGCTGGTGGGCGGCCTCGCGCAGCGCCAGATACAGCCGTACCTCGTTCTTGTCGACGCCCAGGTCCTTGCCGAACGTCTCGATGTTCAGCGGCAGCAGCGCGGCCTTGCCCGCCGGGCCCAGCGGCAGCCCGATGTCGGTCGAACCGACCACCTCGCCCGCCAGCACGCCCACGGCCTGCCCGATCTGCTGGCCGAACATCGCGCCGCCCATGGACCGCATCATCCCGAGCAGCGGGCCCGCCATGGCCTGCATCTCCTCGGGCAGCACGTCGCCCATGGCCGCGCCGACGCGCTCGGCGACCGGGTCCACGAGCTGCTGCCACGCGGGCAGGGTCGCCTCGACCCACTCCGCCCGGCTCCACGCCACCGAGGTCGCCGCGCCCGAGGGCAGCGAGGTCACGCCGTCCAGCCACAGATCGGCGAGACGCACCGCCTCCTCGACCGCCGACCGCTCGCCCGGGCTCACGCTGGAGTCCTTGGCGCCGTCGGCGGTGCCCTGCGCGACCGTCTGGCGGGCGATGTCCTTGGCCATGTCCCAGTTCACGGGACCGCCCTCGTAGCTGAGCATCTGCCCGAGCTGCTGGAAGGCCGCGCCCAGGTCGTTCGGGTTCAGCGAACCGAACATCGCGGCGAACGGATTGTCCCCGCCCGCGCCGCCCGCCCCGCCCGGCAGACCGAACCCGCCGAACGGGTTCGCCGGACCCTGGCCACCCTGGCCACCGCCCTCGCTGCCCTTCTTCTTGCCATCGTCGCCGTCCTCCGGCTCCTCCGGCGGAAGGCCGAATCCGAATGGGGTGTCACTCACGGGTTTCCTCGGCTCGTAAGGCCGCCGGCTCAGGCCGGCGGCAGCTGCCCGACATCACCACCCAGCGTAGACACCGGAACCCGAGAAGGGCTCGGTGCTCCGCCAGGACTCTGCCTGCGGCAGGATGGACGCCACCTGGTCCGTACGCGCCAACGCGGGTACGTACTGAAGACAACCGCTGGAGACGCCTGGTGAGTTCCCCAGATCCGCAGGTTCGCGCATCGCAGAGCGCCGAAGTTCGCCAGAGGCGAAACGACTCGGCCCCGACCGGCCGCGGCCCCGTCGTCGCGGTCACGGGCGCCGCCACGGGCATCGGAGCGCTGCTCACCCGGCGCCTCGCCGAGTCCGACGAGATCAGACAGGTCGTGGCGATCGACGAGCGCCGCGGCGAGGTCGCCGAGGCGCAGTGGCACATCCTCGACGTGCGCGACCCCGCCATCGCGGAGAAGCTGCGCGGCGCGGACGTCGTGGTGCACCTGGCCCTCGACCTCGACCTGGAGTCCGACCCCGCGGCCCGTACGGCGTACAACGTGCGGGGCACCCAGACGGTGCTCACCGCCGCCGCTGCCGCCGGCGTCCACCGGGTCGTGCTGTGCACCTCGGCGATGGTCTACGGCGCCCTGCCCGACAACGACATCCCCCTGTCCGAGGACGCGGAGCTGCGTGCCACCGCGGAGGCCGCCGGTGTCGGCGACCTCCTGGAGATCGAACGCCTCGGCCGCCGGGCGCCCCGCGCGCACCCCGGCCTGAACGTCACCGTGGTACGCCCCGCCGTCCTGGTCGGCGGCACGGACACCGCCCTCACCCGGTACTTCGAGTCGCCCCGCCTCCTGGTCGTCGCCGGCTCGCGCCCCACCTGGCAGTTCTGCCACGTCGAGGACCTGGTCACCGCGCTGGAGTACGCCGCGCTGGAGAAGGTCGACGGCGAGCTGGCGGTCGGCTGCGACGGCTGGCTGGAACAGGAGGAGGTCGAGGAGCTGAGCGGCATCCGCCGCATGGAACTGCCCTCCGCTGTCGCTCTGGGCGCCGCGGCCCGGCTGCACCGGATCGGCCTCACGCCGTCCCCGGCCGGGGACCTGGCGTACACGATGCACCCCTGGGTGGTCAGCGTGAGCAGGCTGCACGAGGCGGGCTGGCGGCCGCAGTGGACCAATGAGGAGGTGCTGGGCGAACTGCTCGAGGAGGTCGCCGGACGGCACACCGTCGCGGGCCGCCGACTGGGCCGCAAGGACGCCACGGCGGCGGGCGCCGCGGGCGCCACGGTGGCCCTTCTGGGCACGGCCGCGCTGGTACGCCGGGTGCGCAAGGCGCGGGGCCGCATGTAGGACTCTCCATACCAGGGGCTCGTACAGCCGGTCGAAAACGCTATTCCGGAATGCCGGTGCGGTACGGCACGATGGGCGGCATGGCAGGCACGCATTCCCACCCGGGCGAGCAGTCGGCGCAGGACCCCATCCGGCTGCTGGCGATCCGCGACACCCCGCTCTCCCTCGACGAGGTCTTCAGAGCCGTGGGGGACGACGCCGCGGGCGGAACCGCGCTGTTCGTCGGCACCGTACGCAACCACGACGGCGGCTCCGACGTGGACAGGCTCGGCTACTCCTGCCACCCCTCCGTCGAGGACGAGCTACGCCGTGTGGCCGAAAAGGTCGCCGCGGAATTCCCCGTGCGCGCCCTGGCGGCCGTCCACCGGGTGGGCGATCTGGAGGTCGGCGACCTCGCGGTCGTCGTGGCCGTCTCCTGCCCGCACCGCGGCGAGGCGTTCGCGGCCTGCCGCAAGCTGATCGACGATCTCAAGCACGAAGTGCCGATCTGGAAGCACCAGACCTTCTCCGACGGCACGGACGAGTGGGTCGGCGCGTAGCGCCGTCGTCCAGGGGCGGTGGCCGGGCGGCGGGAGGGCGGTCGGTAACGCTGTCGTCGACGAAGGATCTTCGCCGAAACCTGGGTGGCGACGAAGCGCCCCGATTTGCGTAACCGGGCCCCTGCCGTGAGCGTTGGACGCACCGGTGGCTAATCTGCTGATCGGCCCAACGCGGTCGGTCCTAGGGGTCGGGAGGTCGGGATGGCGGCACTCGCGTGGTTGCTGATTCCGCTGCTCGCTGTACTCGGTGCTGCGATATGGGCGAGCTGGGCAGCCAGGAACCGAACGGCCGGCGACGTCTCCGAACTCGCCGGCTACGCGCGGTTCCGTGAGGCGATGGAGAAGTCCCACTCCGGCACCGGCCTCGTCTGAGGGCGCGTGCAGCGGCGCGCGCCGTACCTCCGAGCCCGTGGGCCCCGTACGGACCGGCCCCAGCGGTGCACTGACAGACCCGTCCCGTACTGTCGTTCCATGCCACGCCGCACAGTGACGATGCTTGCCTCGACCCTCATCCTGATCGCGCTGCTGTGCGCGGGCGTGTTCATCAAGGTGCCGTACTCGGAGATGTCTCCGGGCCCGACGTTCAACACGCTCGGCGAGGCCAAGGGCGAGCCGGTGCTCCAGATCTCCGGTCGCAAGACGTACCCCACGAGCGGCAACCTCAACATGACGACGGTCAGAGTCACCGGCGCGGACTACCGGATGAACCTGGTCGAGGCGGTCTACGGCTGGCTGGCGCACGACAGCGTGGTGGTCCCGCACGACACGCTCTACCCCGACGGCAAGACGGAAGAGCAGTCGACGCAGGAGAACGCCGAGGAGTTCAGCCAGTCCCAGGAGAGCGCCAAGACCGCGGCGCTGCGGGAACTCGGCATTCCGGTGAAGACCCGGGTCGTGGTGCAGACCGTTCTGAAGGACAGCCCCGCCGAGGGCGAACTGCACGCGGGCGACGTCGTCAAGGCCGTGGACGGTACGGCCGTGAACGACCCCAAGGACGTCGCCAGGCTCGTCACCCGGCACAAGCCCACCGAGAAGGTCGTCTTCACGATCGTCCCCGCCCAGGACGCCGCCGCGGCGGAGAAGGCGGGCAAGGAGCCGGTGGGCGCCAAGGACATCACCATCACCACCGAGAAGGCCGCCGACGACGACCGCGCCGTCGTCGGCATCCAGGCGGGGCCCGACCACACCTTCCCGTTCAGCATCGACATCAAGCTGGTGGACGTCGGCGGGCCCAGCGCCGGCCTGATGTTCTCGCTCGGCATCGTCGACAAGCTCACGCCCGGCGACCTGACCGGCGGCAAGTTCGTGGCCGGCACCGGCACGATCGACGAGGCCGGCAAGGTCGGCCCGATCGGTGGCATCGAGATGAAGACCGTCGGCGCGCGGCAGGCGGGCGCCGCGTACTTCCTCACGCCCGAGGCCAACTGCGCCTCGGCCGCGGCCGACGTCCCCGACGGCCTCACCCTGGTCAGGGTCGAGACGATCGACGACGCGCGGAAGTCGCTGGAGAAGATCCGTGGCGGGGACACGGCCGGCCTGCCGCGGTGCACGACCGGCTGACCGCAGACGGCCGTGCACCCGCGGAGCGCGCCTCGCGGCGGCTACGCCTCGAAGGTCGCGGCCAGGGCCTCGGCAAGGCCCGGAACGAGCATCGCTCCGGTGAGCACCTCGGTGGGGGAGTCCTTCTCCCGCAGCCGCAGCGCGGACTCGCGCACGCCGTTGCGCAGCACGGCCACCGTCATGCGGACCTCCTGGCGGTCGGGGTGCTTGGCGACCCACTTGGCCAGCTGGGCCTCGTTCATGCCCTCGGGCACGGACGCCTCGGCGGACGGCGGCAGCATCAGCCGCTCCACGGTGAGCGCGCAGCCGGCCACCGCGTCGGGCCAGGCGATCGTGGCGAGGAACTCGTCGAGCGGGGTGCCCGACGGGATCTCTTCCTGCTCGACGGGGGTGAGCGCGGCCGCCGCCTCGCCCTCGGCGAGACCGAGCTGGGCGGCGAGCCCCGGCTCCTGGGCTCGCAGCTGGGCGGTGTCGACGAGGGCGAACAGCCTCGCGGGCTGGTCCCAGCCGAGGCCGGAGGTGTATTCGTCGATTTCGAGCACGGCTCGGGTGAGCGGGCTCGTGGCCATGGGGGGCCCGGAGGGGGAAACGTTGGACATGGTCGACATCCTGCCTCCTTCGGACCCCAAAGCGGGAACTGAGTAAAGCTTCAGTAAGTTGCATGAGTGGGCTCTACGATCGCGGAGCCCGCTTCTTACGACAGCGAACTTTCGAGGTGCGCACCTTGGCTTTCCAGATGCCGGACCGCGGCGGAGGCCCGACAGGGCCACGGATCAGAGTCGGCCGCCCGTCCCGGCGCGTCCGGACCCTGCTCATGACATTGGGCGTCCTGGCCGTCCTGGCCATGGCTTTCGTCATGTTCGCCGGGTTCTGGACGGACTGGCTCTGGTACCGCTCGGTCAGATACTCGTCCGTTTTCACCACCACCCTGTGGACCAAGATCGGGCTCTTCGCCGTCTTCGGACTGCTGATGGCCCTGGCCGTCGGCGTGAACATCTGGCTCGCGCACCGGCTCAGGCCGCCGCTGAGCGCGATGTCGCTGGAGCAGCAGAACCTGGACCGCTACCGGATGGGCATCGCCCCGTACAAGAAGTGGGTGCTCCTCGCGGTCACCGCTCTGGTCGGGCTGATCGCCGGCGCGTCCGCGTCCGGGCAGTGGCGCACCTGGCTCATGTGGGTCAACGGCGTGTCCTTCGGCCAGAAGGACCCGCAGTTCCAGCTCGACGTGTCGTTCTTCGCGTTCGACCTGCCCTGGTACCGCTTCCTGCTCGGCTTCGGCTTCGCGGCCGCCGTGCTCTCCCTGATCGCCGCCGCCCTCGTGCACTACCTGTACGGCGGTCTGCGGATCACCAGCCCGGGCGCCAGGGCCACCGCGGCGGCCACCGGCCACCTGTCGGTGCTGCTCGGCATCTTCGTGGCGCTCAAGGCCGTCGCGTACTGGCTGGACCGGTACGGCCTCGCGGTGAAGTCCAGCGACTTCAAGGCCACGGGCAACTGGGCCGGCCTGCGGTACGTCGACGCCAACGCCTACCTCCCGGCGAAGACGATCCTCTTCTGCATCGCCGTCATCTGCGCCCTGCTGTTCTTCGCGACGCTGTGGCGCCGCACCTGGCAGCTGCCGGTCATCGGATTCGGCCTCATGGTGCTCTCGGCGATCCTCATCGGCGGGCTCTACCCGGCGATCGTGCAGAAGTTCCAGGTCCAGCCGAACGAGCAGGCCAAGGAATCGCCGTACATCAAGAAGAACATCGACGCGACGCGCAAGGCGTACGGCATCGACGACGCCAAGGTGGACGACTACCAGGGCGTCGGCGACAGCAAGGACAACGCCCAGCTGCGCCAGGACGCCGACACTGCGGCCAGTTACCGGGTGATCGACCCGAACGTCGTGCCGCCGACCTTCCAGCAGCTCCAGCAGGAGCGTAAGTACTACCAGTTCCCCGCGACGCTGGACGTGGACCGGTACAAGGGCCAGGACACGGTCGTCGGTCTGCGCGAGCTGGACCTCAAGGGCATCCCGAAGCGCAACTGGATCAACGACCACTTCACGTACACCCACGGTTACGGCGTGGTCGCCGCCAAGGGCACCGCGGTCAAGCCGGACACCGAGGGCGCCCCGGACTTCACCGAGTCCGGCCTGCCGGCCCGGGGCACGCTCGGGACGTACGAGCAGCGGATCTACTACGGCGAGAAGACGCAGCAGTACTCGATCGTGGGCGGCCCGCAGAAGGAGCTCGACTACGAGAAGAACGGCGAGCCCACCAAGACCACCAGCTACAAGGGCAAGAGCGGGGTCAACCTGTCGAACCCGCTGAACCGCGCCGCGTACGCGGTGGCCTTCAGCGAGCCGCAGATCCTCTACTCGGGGGCCATCGGCGAGGGATCGCGGATCCTCTACAACCGCACGCCCAAGGAGCGCGTCGAGGCGGTCGCGCCGTGGCTGTCGCTCGACGGCGACGCCTACCCGGCGGTCGTGGGCGGGCGCGTCCAGTGGATCGTCGACGCGTACACCACCACCAACGGCTACCCCTACGCGTCCCGCACGACGCTCGGGGACACCACGGCGGACTCGCTGTCCCAGACCGACAGCCAGCGCGCGGTGATCGCCCAGCAGAACCAGGTCAACTACATCCGCAACTCGGTGAAGGCCACCGTCGACGCGTACGACGGCACGGTCAAGCTGTACCAGTGGGACACCGAGGACCCGGTCCTGAAGACCTGGATGAAGGCGTTCCCGGACACGGTGAAGCCCAGGGGCGACATCGCGCCGGACCTGATGCAGCACCTGCGCTACCCGCAGGACCTCTTCAAGGTGCAGCGCGAGCTGCTCACCCGCTACCACGTCGAGAACCCGTCGCAGTTCTACAGCGGCAGTGACGCGTGGCAGGTGCCGGACGACCCGACGACGGGCGAGAAGAGCTCGGTGCCGCCGTACTACCTGAGCCTGAAGATGCCGCAGGAGCAGGAGCGCAAGTTCTCGCTGACGACGACCTTCACCCCCAACGGGCGCCCGAACCTCGGGGCCTTCATGGCGGTCGACGCCGACGCGTCGAGCAAGGACTACGGCACGATAAGGCTCCTGAGAGTGACGGGAGACGTGCCGGGTCCCCAGCAGGTCCAGAACCGGCTCAACAGCAACGCCGAAGTGGCCGAGTTCGTCCGCAACCTCAAGGGCGCCAACTCGGACATCCAGTACGGCAACCTGCTGACGATCCCGCTCAACGACGGATTCCTGTACGTCGAGCCGGTGTACGCCCAGGGCAACAACGCCTATCCGCTGCTGAAGAAGGTCGCCGTGTCGTACGGCAGGGAGACCGTCTTCAAGGACTCCCTCGGCGAGGCGCTGAACGCCGTCTTCGGCGAGGAGGGCGAGACGCCTCCGCCGCCCAAGGACGGCGAGGACGACACCACCCGGCCGCCGTCCGAGGGCGAGGCTCCGCTCCAGAAGGCCATCGAGGACGCCCAGAAGGCGTACGACGAGGGCGAGGAGGCGCTGAAGCAGCAGGACTGGACCGCGTACGGCAAGGCGCAGGAGAAGCTCCAGGACGCGCTCGAGCGGGCCGCGGAGGCCGGGGCGAAGCCCGAGACGCCGGCCGCGCCCGGCGCCGAGGGTGAGAAGCCCGAGAAGGCCGGACAGGACGAGGAGGGCGACCAGAAGGGCAGCTGAGCTGGGACGTCCCCGCGCCGTGGTACTGTTTGAACACAACGGCGCGGGGTGGAGCAGCTCGGTAGCTCGCTGGGCTCATAACCCAGAGGTCGCAGGTTCAAATCCTGTCCCCGCTACTGAAGAAGAAGACGAGGGCCCGGATCTCGAAAGAGATCCGGGCCTTTGTTGTGCGCGCGGACGCCCGCGCTCGTCCGTGCGAAGCGTCCTTCATGCGGGCGGAGTTCGGCGTCACGCGTTTGGAGTGTCGCTGTGTGGGCATGTCGACAAAACGCTGAAGTGACCTCACTGGCTGCGGTATACCAGGTGTACGCGGGTTGCGGGTGGTGCGACGATGGTTTTTATGGGGGACAGGACAACTCTGTTGGAGACAGGGCGGTTTGTGCAGCGACACCAGGAGCACGCTGTTGACACCGTGGACACCGCCGAGGACGAGTCCGAGGCGAGGCACCGCCGCGCCGCCGAGAACGGCGACACCGAGTCCATGAGCGTGCTCGGCTCGCTGCTGCTGCGCCGTGGGGACCTCGACGGCGCCGAGCCGCACCTGCGCGCCGCGACCGCCGACGGCGACCGCGCCGCCGCGAACAATCTGGGCGTACTGCTCCACCAGCGCGGATACGCCGACGAGGCGGCCGGCTGGTGGCGCATCGCAGCCGTGGCCGGATCCGCCGCGGCCGCGCACGCGCTCGGCCGCCACTACCGCGAGCGCGGCGACGAGCCCGCCGCCGAGTACTGGCTGCGCCAGTCCGCCGAGCAGGGGCACGCGCTGGGGGCGTACGCCCTGGCCGACCTCCTTGAGCACCGCAGCGACGTGGGCGCCGAGCGGTGGCTGCGCGCTGCCGCCGAGCAGGGGCACCGGGAAGCGGCGTACCGCCTGGCCCGCACGCTGGACCGCCGGGCCGCCGCCGAGGCGCGGACCGGCGCGGCCGCCGACGGCATCGCCCGGGGCGGCTCCCGCACCGGCGCCGTACGGGGCCGCGGCCACCTCGACTTCGACACGGGCACCCGGCTGCCCGGCGCCGGCGCCGTCGCGGGCGTGGGCGGCGGCCGGGGCCCCGGTCTCGGCCCCTCGGGCACGCGCTACCCCGGCTACGGGTACGCGGAAGCCGGCGACGGCTCCGACGAGGGCATCGGAGAGCTCGCCGGCGCGGACCCGGCGACCGGGACGCGCACGGCCGGCGCGGACACCGGGCCGGAGGCTGCGGACGCGGCGAAGAGCCGGGCGGACGCGGGTCCCGGCACCGGAACGCGGCACGCGGTGGAGGGCGGCCGGCGCACCGGCGCGGGGCCGTCCGGCACCGGCACACGGCACGCCGCGACGGGCGCCGCAGAGCTGCCCCCGGCCGTCGAGGCCGAGCAGTGGTACCGCCAGGCCGCCGCGCGCGGTCACCGGCGTGCCGCCCTGCACCTCGGCGCCATCCTGGAGGAGCGCGGGGAGCTCAAGGAGGCCGGGCGCTGGTACCTGACCTCCGCCAAGGACGGCGAGCCCCGGGCCGCCTGCGCGCTCGGCTTCCTGCTGCGCGACGCCGGCGACGAGGAGAGTGCCGCCGTGTGGTGGCTGCGCGCCGCCCAGGACGGCGACGGCAACGCGGCCAACGCGCTGGGCGCCCTGCACGCCGCGCGCGGCGAGCAGCAGACCGCCGAGCGCTGGTACCGCGCCGCCCTGGACGCCGGCGACGTGAACGGGGCGTACAACCTCGGGCTGCTCTGCGCGGCGCAGGGGCGCACCGCCCAGGCCGACCAGTGGTACCGCCGCGCCGCCTACGCCGGCCACCGCGAGGCGGCCAACGCCCTCGCCATCCTGCTGCTCCAGGGCGGGGACGCGGCCGGCGCCGAGCCGTGGTTCTCCAAGGCCGCCGAGGCGGGCAGCGTCGACGCCGCCTTCAACCTCGGCATCCTCTACGCGGGTCGCGACGACGACCGTACGGCCTTCGTCTGGTACGAGCGGGCCGCCGCCGCCGGGCACACCGAGGCCGCGCTCCAGGTCGGCATCGCCCTGCTGCGCGACGGCGAGGAGCAGGACGCGGAGCGGCACCTGCGCTGCGCGGCGGGCAGCGGCAGCGCCGAGGCGGCGTTCCGGCTGGCCACGCTGCTCGACAGCAGGCAGCCGCCCGCCGGCCCGCCCGGCCTCGGCGAGACGCTGAACGAGAAGACCGAGTGTGAGGAGTGGTACGAGCGGGCCGCCGAGCAGGGGCACCGCCGCGCCCAGGTGCGCGTCGGCATGCTCGCCGCCGGCCGGGGCGACCTGGAGGGCGCCGCGCGCTGGTACCGGGAGGCCGCTGAGGCGGGCAGCCGCAACGGCGCGTTCAACCTCGGGCTGCTGCTGGCCCGCGAGGGCAGCGAGCCGGAGGCCGCCCTGTGGTGGTCCCGCGCCGCGCACGCGGGCCACGGCCGCGCCGCGCTGCGCCTCGCGCTGCTCGCGGCCCGCCACGGTGAGCTGGACGAGGGCGAGCGGTGGTGCGCGCGGGCGGTCGAGCTGGGACCCGCCGAGGTCGCCGAGCGGGCGGCGCGGCTGCGCGAGGCGCTGCACCAGGAGCTGACCGCGTAGCCCCGGCGTCGGCCACGGCTGCTGGAGGATCGTTTCTCCCCGCGTACGGGAACGGATTTGCGCTGGTCGGCGGTGCGACGTACAGTCGTGTTTACCGACGCGGGGTGGAGCAGCTCGGTAGCTCGCTGGGCTCATAACCCAGAGGTCGCAGGTTCAAATCCTGTCCCCGCTACTGATGAAGTAGCCGAAGGCCCGGATCTCGAAAGAGATCCGGGCCTTTGTCGTTGTGTGCGGGACGCGTGCCGGCGCGGGCCCGCGGGGCGGCCGGAGAATCCGAAGGGCCCGGCACCGGAGATCCGGTGCCGGGCCCTTCGCGTACGTGCCGGCGTACGTCAGGCGGCGGCGCAGTTGGGGCACGTGCCCCGGTAGGTCACCTCTACGTCCGAGATCGTGAAGCCGAAGCGCTCGGAGTCGGGCAGGTCCGTGAGCGGATTGCCGACCGGGTGGACGTCCCGTATGGCGCCGCACTGCGCGCACACCAGGTGCTGGTGCGGGCGGTGCGCGTTCGGGTCGTACCGCTTCGCCCGGCGGTCCGTGGAGACCTCGATCACCTCGCCGAGGGACACCATCTCGCCCAGCGTGTTGTAGACGGTCGCCCGGGAGATCTCGGGCAGCTTCGCCACGGCGCGGGCGTGCACCTCGTCGGCGGTCAGGTGGATGTGGTCCCCGTCGAGGACTTCGGCCACGACGCGCCGCTGAGCGGTCATGCGCCAGCCGCGTCCGCGCAGTCGTTCCAGCAGGTCACTCATGCGATCCAGCCTAACAGTGGTGGGGCCCAGGTCCCGAACGGGTGTGACTTTGGATGTTTGCTTGACTTAGACAAAGTCCATTGTAGGATCGAGACCGGCAAACGCCAAGGGACAGGACTTGCAGGTATGACGCAGGAGGCGCACGTGACGCAGGGACCGCTTACCACGGAGGCCGGCGCGCCGGTCGCCGACAACCAGAACAGCGAGACCGCTGGCGTCGGCGGCCCCGTTCTGGTGCAGGACCAGGCGCTGCTGGAGAAGCTCGCCCACTTCAACCGCGAGCGCATCCCGGAGCGCATCGTGCACGCGCGCGGCGCCGGTGCGTACGGCACCTTCACGGTCACCCGCGACGTCACGCAGTGGACGCGTGCGAAGTTCCTCTCCGAGGTCGGCAAGAAGACCGAGACGTTCCTGCGCTTCTCGACGGTCGCGGGCAACCTCGGCTCCGCCGACGCCGTGCGCGACCCCCGCGGCTTCGCGCTGAAGTTCTACACGGAGGAGGGGAACTACGACCTCGTCGGGAACAACACCCCCGTCTTCTTCATCAAGGACGCCATCAAGTTCCCGGACTTCATCCACACGCAGAAGCGCGACCCGTACACCGGCTCCCAGGAAGCCGACAACGTATGGGACTTCTGGGGCCTGAGCCCCGAGTCGACGCACCAGGTGACCTGGCTGTTCGGTGACCGCGGCATCCCGGCGACGCTGCGCCACATGAACGGGTACGGCTCGCACACGTTCCAGTGGAACAACGAGGCCGGCGAGGTCTTCTGGGTCAAGTACCACTTCAAGACCGACCAGGGCATCAAGAACCTCACCACCGACGAGGCCAACCGCCTCTCCGGCGTGGACCCCGACTCGCACCAGCGCGACCTGCGCGAGGCCATCGAGCGCGGCGAGTTCCCGTCCTGGACCGTTCAGGTGCAGATCATGCCGGCGGCCGACGCGGCGACGTACCGCTTCAACCCGTTCGACCTGACGAAGGTCTGGCCGCACGCGGACTACCCGCCGATCGAGATCGGCAAGCTGGAGCTCAACCGCAACCCGGAGAACATCTTCGCGGAGGTCGAGCAGTCGATATTCAGCCCCGCGCACTTCGTGCCGGGCATCGGCCCGTCCCCCGACAAGATGCTCCAGGGCCGCTTGTTCGCGTACGGCGACGCCCACCGCTACCGCGTCGGCATCAACGCCGACCACCTGCCGGTGAACCGCCCGCACGCCACCGAGGCGCGGACGAACTCCCGTGACGGCTACCTGTACGACGGCCGCCACAAGGGCACCAAGAACTACGAGCCCAACAGCTTCGGCGGACCCGCGCAGACGGGCCGGCCGCTGTGGGAGCCCGTGCCGGTCACCGGCGGCACCGGCAACCACGAGGCTGCGCGGCACGCCGAGGACGACGACTTCGTCCAGGCGGGCAACCTCTACCGCCTGATGTCCGAGGACGAGAAGGGCCGCCTGATCGACAACCTGGCCCAGTTCATCGCCAAGGTGTCGCGCGACGACATCGCGGAGCGCGCGGTGAACAACTTCCGTCAGGCGGACGGAGACTTCGGCAAGCGGCTGGACGCCGCGGTCCAGGCCCTGCGCGGCTAGTACGGACGCTTGTCGTAGGCGGAGGGCCGGATTCCCCCAGGGGAACCCGGCCCTCTTTCGCGTCAGGCCGCCAGGGCGTCCGGTTGCGGTCGGGACTGCCTGCGCCCCGGCGCCCAGCAGCGGATGATGTCGCGTACGGAGACGACGCCGACGGGGCCGTCCGAGTCCAGCACGATCAGGTGCCGGAAGCCGCCGTGCGCCATGGCGTCGGCGGCGTCCTCCAGGGTCCAGCAGGGCGCCGCGAAGACGACGTCGGTGGTGGTGTGGGTGCCGGCCGTCTCCAGATCGGGGTCCTGGCCCGAGCCGACGGAGATGAGGATGTCGCGTTCGGTCAGGATGCCGAGTCCGCCGGCGTCGGTGTCGAGGACGACAGCCGCCCCGACGCGGCGCTCCGCCATCAGCCGGGCTGCCTGACGGAGTGTGTGGGCGGGGCCGATGGTGAGGACCACCGTACTCATGGCGTCACGTACGAGCATGGACAGAGCCACCTCCTTGGTGAACGGCTCACGCGCTACGAGAACCGGTTCACAAGTTCACAAGTGGGGGGATCTCACAGAGTGGCAGCCGACCGGGGAGGCGACAAGAGGGCACGGGAGGGACGCGCCCGACGATCACACGCCCCCGCACGCCGGTTTCCCGGGCACGGGGGCCACGGGGACTAGGCCCGGAGGTAGTTCAGCATCTCCTCGTGGAGCAGGCCGTTGGACGCGGCGGCGTTCCCGCCGTGCGGGCCCGTCACTCCTTCGAGGCTGGTGAAGACCCCGCCGGCCTCCTGGACGATGATCGCGTTCGCGGCCATGTCCCAGAGGGACAGCTCCGGTTCGGCGCAGATGTCCACCGCGCCCTCCGCCACCATCATGTACGGCCAGAAATCGCCGTAGCCGCGCGTCCGCCAGCAGTCGCGGGTCAGGTTCAGGAAGCCGTCGAGCCGGCCGCGCTCCTCCCAGCCGCTGAGCGAGGAGTACGCGAAGGACGCGTTCTCGATCCGGTCGACCTTGGAGACGTGGAGGCGGGTCGCCGAGGTGAGGCTGCGGCCCGTGTACGCCCCGCCCCCCTTCGCGGCCCACCAGCGGCGGCCCAGGGCCGGCGCGGACACGACGCCCATCACGGGCTGGAAGCCGTTCTCGCCGGCCTCCATGAGGGAGATCAGCGTCGCCCAGACCGGCACCCCGCGCACGTAGTTCTTGGTGCCGTCGATCGGGTCGACCACCCAGCGGCGCGGGCCCGTGCCCTGGAGCCCGTACTCCTCGCCCAGAACGGCGTCGCGCGGCCTGCCGCGGTGCAGGTGGCTGCGGATCAGCTCCTCCGCGGCCTTGTCGGCCTCGGTCACCGGCGTCATGTCCGGTTTCGTCTCGACCTTGAGATCCAGAGCCTTGAAACGCTCCATCGTCGTGGCGTCCGCGGCGTCGGCGAGAACATGGGCAAAGCGCAGATCATCGTGGTAGTCGGGCATGACTGAACAGTATCGACCGTGTTGTGCGCGAACCACACGGTCTCGCTGTGCGGGCGCCGCCCGCGCCCCGTGCGCCCCGCGGGCGCCATTGACAGGGCCCAGCGGCCCGTCAACCCTGAAATCCCAGCAGTCGGGGAGGCGAACGCGATGCCCACAGCGCGAGAAGCCTTGTTGGACGCGGCCTTCACCGCGCTCGCGCACCGTCCGTGGTCCGGGGTGCGGATGGTCGACGTGGCCGCGGCGGCGGGCGTCTCGCGGCAGACCCTCTACAACGAGTTCGGCACCAAGGACGGCCTCGCCCGCGCGCTCGTGCGCCGCGAGGCCGACGGCTATCTCGCGGGCGTCGAGCGGGTGCTGGCCGGGCGCCTGCCCGACCGGACGCGGCCGGCGGCCGGTCCGCAGCCCGGCCTGCCCGGCGGCCGCGAGACGCGGCCGCGGGCGCAGGAACCGGCGGCGTCCCGCACGGCGAGCACCGAGGACCGGCTCGCGGCCGTGGCCGAGTGGACCGTCGCCGCCGCGCGCGCCAACCCGCTCGTACGCGCGCTGCTCACCGGCTGCTGGGGCGACGGCATGCCCGCTCCGCGCCCCGCCCGGTCCGCCCCCCGTACGGCGGTGTCGCCGGTGCCCGCGCAGCGGCGGGCCGACGCCGGTTCGCCGGGGCCCGCCGACGTGGTCGCGGCGGTACGGGACAGGGCGCTCGCCGCGCTCGGGACCGGGCATACGAAGGAGGAGGCCGCGGAGGTCGCCCTCCGCTGCGAACTGGCCGTCCGTGTCGCGCTGTCGTACGTCCTGGCGCCCGCGTCGCCGGGGGACGGCTACGCGCGCCTGGTGCGCAGGGCGCTCGCCGGGCCGGCTGCCGGCGGTGCGGGCGTCGGTGTCAGTGGGCCGAGCCCGAGAGCTGGAGGCCGATGACGCCGATGATCACCAGCGAGATCGAGATGAGCTTGAGCGTCGAGACCACGTCGCCGAGGAAGACCATGCCGTAGATCGCGGTGCCCGCGGCGCCGATGCCCGTCCACACCGCGTACGCCGGTCCCACGTCGAGCTTGCGCAGGGCGAGCGTGAGCAAGCCGAAGCTGCCCAGCGCGAAGGCGCAGAAGGCGACCGTGGGCCAGAGCCGGGTGAAGCCGTGGGACAGCTTCAGGCAGACGGCGAAGCCGGTCTCCAGCAGTCCCGCCACCATCACCAGCAGCCACGCCATGGTCGGTTTCCTCCCGTTCGGTGACTGCTTCAGCTGACTTGGGCGATTATGCCCACACCGGCGGTCCGCGGGAGGGGAACGCGGCGCGGTCAGTCGCCCTCGCGCCGCTCGCGCGTGGCGAGCAGCCGGCGCAGCGAGTCGAGCCGGGCCGGGTCGGCGTGGCCGTCGGCCACCCACTGGTCCAGCGCGCACTCCGCCTCGTCGTGGCTGCATCCGCGCGGGCATTCCTCCGTACCCGGTTCCAGGTCGGGGAACGCGAGGATGACGCGCGAGGGATCCACGTGGTTCAGACCGAAGGAGCGGACGCCCGGGGTGTCGATCACCCAGCCCGGCACGCCCGTGAGCGGCAGCGCGAGCGCCGACGTGGTGGTGTGCCGGCCGCGGCCCGTGACCGCGTTGACCAGCCCGGTCGTACGTTGGCGGTCCTCCGGCACGAGCGTGTTGACCAGGGTCGTCTTGCCGACGCCCGAGTGGCCGACGAACGCCGTGACCTTGCCCTCCAGGTGCTTGCGCACCAGGTCGGTCGCGGCGCCGTTCGCCAGGTCCTCGCGGCTGGTGACGACGTACGGGACGCCGAGCGGGCGGTAGGCGTTGAGCAGCGCTTCGGCCGGCGCCAGGTCCGACTTGGTCAGCACGAGGAGCGGCGTGAGCCCGGCGTCGTACGCCGCGACCAGACAGCGGTCGATCATGCGCGGGCGCGGCTCCGGGTCGGCCAGCGCGGTGACGATCGCCAGCTGGTCGGCGTTGGCCACCACCACGCGCTCGAACGGGTCGTCGTCGTCGGCGGTGCGGCGCAGCACGGAGGCGCGCGGCTCGACTCGGACGATGCGAGCCAGCGTGTCCTTGTCACCCGTGAGGTCACCCACGATGGCGACCCGGTCCCCGACGACGACGGACTTGCGGCCCAGCTCGCGGGCCTTCATCGCGATCACCGTGCGGTCCTCGACGAGACAGGTGATGCGGCCCCGGTCGACGGTCAGGACGAAGCCCTCGACGGCGTCCTCGTGCTTGGGGCGGGTATGGGTGCGAGGCCGGTTGCCCTTGCGGTTCGGGCGGACCCGGATGTCGTCCTCGTCGGGGTTCTTGCCGTAGCGGCGCATGTCGTCAGGCCCCGTCAGTTTCCGTCGAGCATTCCGGTCCACATCTGCGGGAAGTCGGGCAGTGTCTTGGCCGTGGTCGCCACGTTCTCGATCTGCACGTCCTTGACGGCGAGGCCGATGATCGCGCCCGCGGTCGCCATGCGGTGGTCGTGGTACGTGTGGAAGGTCCCGCCGTGCAGGCGGCGCGGCCGGATGCGCAGGCCGTCCTCGGTCTCGGTGACGTCGCCGCCGAGCGCGTTGATCTCCCGGGTGAGAGCGGCCAGCCGGTCGGTCTCGTGCAGGCGCAGGTGCGCGACGCCGCGCAGCACGGACTCGGAGTCGGCCAGGGCCGCGACCGCGGCGATGCCGGGGGTGAGTTCGCCGACGTCGCCGAGGTCCACGTCGATGCCGTGCACGGCGCCCGTGCCGGTGAAGGTGAGTCCCCGCTCGGTGAGCTCGCAGGAACCGCCCATCTCGGTGAAGATCTCCCGCAGCGCGTCACCCGGCTGGGTGGTGCGCTCCGGCCAGTCGGGGATCGTCACGCGGCCGCCGGTGATCAGGGCGGCGGCGAGGAACGGCTGCGCGTTGGACAGGTCCGGTTCGATGGTCAGGTCGCGGCCGAGGAGGGCGCCGGGGGAGACCCGCCACACGCCCGGCTCGCCGCCCGACTCGGGGGTGTCCACCTGCGCGCCGACGGCCCGCAGCATGTCGACGGTCATCCGGATGTGCGGCATGGACGGCAGGACGGCGCCGGTGTGCCGTACCTCGACGCCCTGGTTGAAGCGCGGTCCGGACAGCAGGAGCGCGCTCACGAACTGCGAGGAGGACGACGCGTCGATCTCGACCGCCCCGCCGTCCAGCGCTCCGTTGCCGTGCACGGTGAGCGGGAGGGCGCCTCGGTTGTCGTCGTCGATACGGGCGCCCAGCGTGCGCAGCGCCTCGATGACGGGGCCGATGGGGCGCTCGTACGAACGGGGGTCGCCGTCGAAACGCACGTCGCCGTCGGCGAGCGCCGCGACGGGCGGCAGGAAGCGCATCACCGTGCCGGCGTTGCCGGCGTCGACCGTGGCGGGCCCGTGCAGTCCCGCCGGGATGACGCGCCACGCCTCGCCCGAGCCGCTGAGCTCGCCGGTGGCCGAGGAGCTGGACGACACGGTCTCCTCGATGCCGACGCCCATCGCGCGCAGCGCGTCGGCCATCAGCAGGGTGTCGCGGGAGCGCAGCGGGTGGCGCAGCCATCCGGGTTCGGCGGCGAGGGCGGCGAGGACCAGAGCGCGGTTGGTGACCGATTTCGATCCGGGCACGGTGACGGTCGCGTCGACGGCTTCGCCCGCGCGCGGGGCGGGCCAGAGGGCGGGGTGCACGGAGCTTTCGGTCATGGCCATCACTTTAGTGGCTCGCGGCGGAGCCGGATCTTGATCAAATGCGGCGAAACCGGGGCGTAACACAAGGCTTTCGGTACGTTGACGCGACGACCGGCGGGTCTACAGCCCCAGCAGCCAGCGGCCGCCGCCCAGCAGCGCGCAGATCGAGACGGTGTGGAAGAAGAGCAGCCACAGCAGCGCGGGCACGTTCGTGAGCCGTGCCAGCTGGTCGGCGTCCGAGTCCGGGGCGCCGCCGTGACGGCGCTTGGACTGGAGCTCGAAGGCCGGCCGCACCCCGCCGAGGAGGAGGAACCAGACGGCGGCGTACGCGAACGCGGCCTGCACCTGCGGTGTCGTCAGCCACGAGATCAGCAGGAAGGCGGCGCCGGTGAGGATCACGGTCAGGGCGCCGTACGCGTTGCGGATCATCACCAGCATGGCGAGCAGCAGGGCCGTCGCGATCCACAGGAAGAGGGTGATGTGGTTCGCCGCGAGGAGCCACGCGCCGCCGAGGCCGAGCAGCGAGGGGGCGGTGTAGCCCGCCGCGGCCGTGAGGATCATCCCGATGCCGGTCGGCCTGCCCCGGCTGACGGTCAGGCCGCTCGTGTCGGAGTGCAGGCGTATGCCGTCGAGGCTGCGTCCGGTGAGCAGGGCGACCAGGCCGTGGCCGCCCTCGTGGGCGATGGTGACGGCGTTGCGCGCCACGCGCCAGACGGCGTGCGGGACGACGACGGCGAGGGCGGCGACGGCCGTGGCGATCACCAGCCACTGGTCGGGGTCGGGCTGCGTGCCGAAGACGCGGTCCCACAGGTCGCCGAGCTGGGTGGTGTCCATGTTCCGGGCGGCTCCTTGCGGTCGGGGCGGTCGTGGCAGTCTGGCACTTATGTGCGGACGGTATGCAGCGAGCCGGAGGCCCGAGGATCTCGTCGGGCTGTTCGACGTGCGGAAGTGGGAGCCCGAGGAGGCCCTCGCCCCCGACTGGAACGTGGCGCCCACCAAGGAGGTGCACGTCGTACTGGAGCGCCCTGTGAAGGACGCCGCGGACGACGGTCCGGTTCGGCAGCTGAGGAAGCTGAAGTGGGGGCTCGTCCCCGCGTGGTCGAAGTCGCCGGAGGGGGCGGCGCGGATGATCAACGCGCGGGCCGAGACGGTGCACGAGAAGCCGTCGTTCCGCCGGCCGTTCGTCTCCCGGCGCTGCCTGATCCCGGCCGACGGTTACTACGAGTGGGTCACCGGCGCGGACGAGCGGCAGCTGGAGGAGCAGGGCAGGAAGAAGCGCCCCCGCAAGCAGCCCTACTTCGTGACGCCGGCCGACGGTTCGGCCATGGCGATGGCCGGGCTGTACGAGTTCTGGCGCGACCGGACGCTGCCGGACGACCACCCGCAGGCGTGGTGGGTGACGTGCACCGTCATCACCACCGAGGCGGAGAAGTCCCCGCTGGCGGTCGCGCCGGCCACCGGGCCGGGGTCGCTGGCCGACATCCACCCCCGGATGCCCCTGATGCTGACGCCGGACCGGTGGGACGCGTGGCTGGACCCGTCCCGTACGGACCTGGACGACCTGCGCGAGCTGCTGGCGCCGCCGCCGGGCGGCCTGATGCGGGCCTACCCGGTGACCACCGCCGTGAGCAACGTGCGCAACAACGGTCCGGAGCTGATGGAGGAGCTGCCGGCGCCCGAGGTGGAGACGCTGTTCTGAGCCGTGACGCGTGGGGCGTTCGAGCATCCTGCGCCACGGGGGGCAGGATGGCCCCGTGACGCACAGTGAGACGGTGGAGACGGAGACCGGCCCGGCACGCATCACCTGGCACGAGGCCGGGGACCCCTGGGTCGTACTGGCCGTGAGCCACGGCGCCGGCGGCGGGATCGGAGCCCGGGACCTCCAGGGGCTCGCCGCCGCGCTGCCCGCGCGCGGGGTGAGTGTCGCGCTGGTGGAGCAGCCCTGGCGGGTGGCGGGGAAGAAGGTCGCCCCCGCGCCCCGGACCCTGGACGCCGGCTGGCGCGGACTGTGGCCGGCGCTGCTCGGGCCCGGCCTCCCGGTGGTGTCCGGCGGACGCAGCGCGGGCGCCCGGGTGGCGTGCCGTACCGCCGTCGAACTCGGCGCGCACGCCGTGCTCGCACTGAGCTTCCCGCTGCACCCTCCCGGCCGCCCCGAGAAGTCCCGCGAGGGGGAGCTGCTGGGCGCCGGGGTCCCCACGCTGGTCGTACAGGGCGGAAACGATCCCTTCGGGAAGCCCGCGGAGTTCCCGGAGGGCGCGTACGACCTCGTGGAGGTGGCGCACGCGGACCACGGGTTCGCCGTACCGAAGAGGGCCGGGGTCTCCGAAGAACAGGTCGTCGCGACGATCACGGACGCCGTGGCGCACTGGATCGGCGGCCTGCGGGAATGATGAGCGCCACCCCTTGGTTATTGCGTGCGTCGACATACACCGCACGTACGTGGAGAGGGAGTCCGTCGCATGGGATCGACCATCTGCCCGAGCCGCTCGAACACCGCTGACCTGGAGTGGACGGTGCTCACTGCGGCGAAGACCGCCCCTCGTCGGGCGGCGGCAGGGCAGGATCGTCGTCTATCCTCCGATTCGAGCGGGTCCGCATTCGGCCCCGCCACGGCGTTGGAGGAGGTGGGTCCGGTCACTGGGACCGACACAGGGACCGACGACGGCCAGGCGGCGGAGGAGACCACCGCGGAGCGCAACGCGCGATTCGAGCGCGACGCGCTGGGCTTCCTCGACCAGATGTACTCGGCCGCGCTGCGCATGACGCGCAATCCGGCCGACGCGGAGGACCTGGTGCAGGAGACCTACGCCAAGGCGTACGGGTCCTTCCACCAGTTCCGTGAAGGTACGAATCTGAAGGCGTGGCTCTACCGCATTCTGACGAACACCTTCATCAACACGTACCGGAAGAAGCAGCGTGAGCCTCAGCGCAGCGGCGCCGAGGAGATCGAGGACTGGCAGCTCGCGCGCGCCGAGTCGCACATGTCGACCGGCCTGCGCTCGGCCGAGTCGCAGGCGCTCGACCACCTGCCCGACTCGGACGTCAAGTCCGCGCTGCAGGCCATCCCCGAGGAGTTCCGCATCGCGGTCTACCTCGCGGATGTAGAGGGCTTTGCGTACAAGGAGATCGCGGACATCATGGGAACACCCATCGGTACGGTGATGTCCCGGCTGCACCGGGGCCGCCGCCAGCTGCGCGGCATGCTCGAGGACTACGCGCGTGACCGCGGGCTGGTTCCGGCGGGCGCCGGAGAGTCGAACGACGGGAAAGGTTCGGGCTCATGAGCTGCGGAGAACCGCACGAGACTGACTGCTCTGAGGTCCTGGATCATCTCTACGAGTTCCTCGACCACGAGATGCCCGACAGCGACTGCACCAAGTTCGAGGTGCACTTCGAGGAGTGCTCCCCGTGCCTGGAGAAGTACGGGCTCG
The DNA here is from genome assembly GCF_053610585.1 of Streptomyces sp. NPDC054887. Taxonomy (NCBI): domain Bacteria; kingdom Bacillati; phylum Actinomycetota; class Actinomycetes; order Kitasatosporales; family Streptomycetaceae; genus Streptomyces; species Streptomyces sp. NPDC054887. The sequence goes on from NZ_JBSGYQ010000025.1 coordinate 22,650, forward strand.
AACAGGCCGTGAAGAAGCTGGTGAAGCGCTGCTGCGGCAGTGACGACGTACCCACCGACCTGCGGTCCAAGGTCATGGGGCGTATCGACCTGATCCGGTCGGGGCAGGCTGTGCCCGAACAGGACGTGACGGCCACGGCCACCGACAGTCCGGCCACCGCCACCGAGGCGTAGCCACCCCGCCACCCCGCTTGTCGCGAAGTCGGCCGATTATCACCCGAAGGTGCTAATCGGCCGCTTCGTCGTATCCGGCCCCGCCCAACTCGCTAGCCTGGCGCACGCATTGTGGCGAGTGGACCGGGACAACGGGAGCGACCCAGGTGAGAGCCCTTTCGGTGGCGGCGCGCGCGTACATCCTCTGCGCGCTGATCGCGGCCGTCTGCTGTGCGCTCCCCGCCCTGCCGCCCGGCGCCGGTACGCCGTGGGAGAGCGCCGCGCTGCTCGCCGTGCTCTACGCCGCGTGCGAGGTGCTCGGGCGCAGGCCGTTCCTCGTGAGCGCGGTACGGGTCGGCTCGGGCTCCTTCTTCCCGGTGCTGCTCGCCGCCGTGCTGCTCCTGCCGCCGCCGGCCGCCGCGCTCGTCGCCGTGCCGGGAGCCCTCGTCGGCCATGTCGAGCGGCGCCCGCGCGCCGTGCGGCGTGTCTGGCGGGCGGCGCAACTCGCGCTCGCCGCGTGGTGCGCGGCGCACGTCTGGGCGTACCTGGACGGCGGCGCGGCGCTCGGGGGCGCGGCGGCCGGACGCGCCGCGCCGGACTTTCCGTACGTCCTGCTGCCCGCGGGGGCCGCCGTCCTCGCCTTCTGCCTGGTCCTGACCGCCCTCGACGGCGGCATCCTCGCCACCGCCGAGCGGCTGCCGGTACGCACCGCGTGGCACGGGCTGCTGCTGCGGTCCGTCGCGCCGCACTGCGTGCACGGACTGGCGGGGCTGATGATGGCGGTGCTCTGGCGCAGTCCGTACGGGCCGCTCGCCGCGCTCTTCGTGCTGCTGCCGATGTACATCTCCTGCTGGGTCTTCGCGCAGTACCACCGGGAGCGCGCCGCCCACCAGGCGACGATCCGGGCGCTCGTGCAGGCGGTCGACATCAAGGACCAGTACACGCGCGGGCACAGCGAACGGGTCGGCCGCGCGTCCGTGATGATCGCGCGGGAGATCGGCATGGACGAGGACCGCGTCGAGGTGCTGCGGTTCGCCGGAATCCTGCACGACGTCGGCAAGCTGGGCGTCCCGACGCGGCTGCTGCGCAAGGACGGACCGCTGACGCCCGAGGAGCGGCGCGTCATCGAGCTGCATCCCGAGTACGGGCACGAGATGGTCCGGGGCATCGGCTTCCTCGGGGAGGCGCGGGCGGCGATCCTGCACCATCACGAGCGGCTCGACGGGAGTGGCTATCCGTACGGGCTCGCGGGCGGCCAGATTCCCGAGTTCGCCCGGGTCGTCGCCGTGGCCGACGCGTTCGACGCGATGACCTCGACCCGCTCGTACCGGCGGGCGCGGCCGGTCGGGACGGCGCTGCGGGAGCTCGAACGCTGCGCCGGAACGCAGTTCGACCCCCACATGGTCCACGCGCTCGCGCGGGCGCTCGCCCGCCAGGGCTGGCACCACCGGGTCACCTCCGACGAGCAGCACGACCCGAGAGGAAACGTCCCGCCACCGCGCGGCGGCGACGAGGCCCGGGAGCCGGCGCCCCCGGTCGCCGCCGCGAGGTCCCACGACCCGGGACGGCCCGGGTGAGCGCCGCCAGGGCCCACGCGGGGCGTGGCGCGTGAGCCGGCCGGTGCTCACGCTCGGGGTCGTGTACGGCGCCGCCGCCGCACTCACCGCCTACGCGCTCGGCGACACCCTCTGGCACGGCGTCACCGAACCCGGCATCGCCCTGGCCTTCGGCGCGCTCATCGCCGTCGGCGAGCTGTCCCGCTGGGGCGTACGGACGGGCCCCGGCGCGCTGCCCGCCGAGCGCGAGCCCGCCCCGCTCGGCGCCGCCGGGGCCCTCGCGTACGCCCTGCTCGGCCACATCGCCGGGCAGCCCACCACGCACGGCGTCCTCCAGGTCGTCGCCGTCGTGTTCGCGGCGGCTCTCGCCGGCGCGGTGCCGCACGTCGCCGCCGGGCACGGACCCGCTCTCGACCACGTCGTCCGCCGCGTCCTCACCGTCGCCTTCGCCGCCGCGTGCTTCCAGCCGCTCTACAACTCCGGACTGTGGGGCGCGTGGGTGGGCCACGGCCCGTACCACGCGCTGCTCCTCGCGCTCCTGCTCGTCCTCACCGCCCTGTGCGACGCCGTGCTCGCCGCCGCCATGGCCCGTGCCCGTACCGGCTACCCCTACGGGCCGCTGCTCCGCGACGAGCTGCGCGCGCTCCTCGGGATCGGGTCGGCCGTCGGCGCCACGGGGGCCGTCATGGCGCTCGGCACCGCCGTCGCCGGGCTCTGGGCGCTTCCCGTCTTCTGCGTGCCCCTGCTGCTCACCCAGCTCTCCTTCCGCCGGTACGCCGCCGTCCGTACGACGTACCGCCAGACCATCACCTCGCTCGCCCGCGCCACCGAGATCGCCGGGTACACCCCGCAGGGCCACGCCCGCCGCGTCGCCCTGCTCAGCCGCGCCGTCGGGCGTGAGCTGGGGCTCTCCGAGCCGGACCTCACCGTCCTCGAGTACGCCGCCCTGATGCACGACATCGGTCAGCTCTCCCTGCTCGACCCCGTCCAGGGCGGAGCCACCGCCTCCCTCCCGGCGGAGGAGCAGCGCCGCATCGCCCTCCTGGGGGGAGCCGTCGTACGCCAGACCGGGGTCCCCGCGGAGGTCGCGGTGGTCGTGGAGCGGCAGGCCGACCCGTACCGCGAGCAGCCGCTTTCCGCCCGTATCGTCCGTGCCGTCAACGCATACGACGATCTCTCGGGGGAAAGCGGAGGTGGACTGGGCGGGCCGCTCAGCGCCCTGGAACAGCTGCGCCTGGGGACCGGCCGCGACTATCAGCCCGAGGTCGTGGAATCCCTGGCGCGTGTCCTGTCCCGGGGCGGTCTGACCCTGTCCCCACCTGGGTAACCCATGGGTAATGAGCGGCCCTCCGACCCGGCATGGTTGGATGCGAGAAGAGGAACAAGAGGGCGTCCGGGGGGACTGACCTTCAGCGACCGGCAGGCGGGACAGGCGGGAATCGTGAAGATCTTCGGGAAGGTACGGCATCGGCCATCCGCCTCGTGGCGGCAGGCCACCGACCGCGCGTTCACGCTGATCGGCGACGGTCGGTACGAGGACGCGGGAGCGCTGCTGACACGCGCGGCGGACCTCGAGCCCTGGTTGTCCGAGTCCTGGTTCAACCTCGCGCTGCTGCACAAGTTCCGGCACGACTGGGAACAGGCCCGTTCCGCCGGGCTGCGCGCCGTGGCGCTCCTCGACCGGGAGACCGGCGCTCCCGACTGGTGGAACGTGGGCATCGCGGCCACCGCGCTCCAGGACTGGCCGCTGGCCCGCCGTGCCTGGCAGGCGTACGGCCTGAAGGTGCCCGGGGAGCCCACCGAGAGCGGCGAGCCGCACGGCATGGAGCTGGGCAGCGCCGCCGTCCGCCTCTCGCCCGAGGGCGAGGCCGAGGTGGTCTGGGGCCGCCGGCTCGACCCGGCGCGCATCGAGGTGCTCTCGATCCCGCTGCCGTCCTCCGGGCGGCGCTGGGGCGAGGTCGTCCTGCACGACGGTGTGCCGCACGGCGAGCGCGTCACCGCCGCCGGACCGTCCTTCCCCGTGTTCGACGAGATCGAACTGTGGGCGCCGTCGCCCGTGCCGACCTGGGTGGTTCTCCTGGAGGCCGCCACCGAGTCCGACCGGGACGCCCTGGAGCGGCTGGCCGCCGACGCGGGCTTCGCCGCCGAGGACTGGTCCTCGTCCGTACGGCTGCTCTGCCGGTCCTGCTCCGAGTCCCAGATGCCCAGCGACGAGGGCGACGGCGAGCACCTCGACCCGCACGACCACAGCGAACCGGGCCATCCGGGACCGCTCGGGCACCGCACGGCCGGCGCCGGTGAGCTGTGGCTGCCGGAGCGCGAGTGCGGCATCGCGGCGCCCGCCGGACTGGTGCGCGGACTGCTCGACGGGTGGGTCGCCGACAACCCCGACAGCCGTGAGTGGCGGGATCTCGAAGAAGTCTGCTGAGCGTTCCGCCGGAGCCTGCCCGTAGGCTGTACGGGCATCGGATCCGGTATCGCCGGGTTTCCGGTTTCCCGGGTTTCTTGGTTTTGAGGAAGGCGTACGGCGGACATGGCGCAGCAGGAGACGGACCAGCAGGCGACGGACCAGCAGGTCATCAACGACGGGTTCGTCGTGGACACGGAGGACACCGAGGAGCGCGAGCGGGCCCACCGCGAGCGCGGTACCGCCCGCCCCATCACCGTCGTGGGGAACCCGGTCCTGCACAGGGAGTGCAAGGACGTCACGGAGTTCGACGACAAGCTCGCCGCGCTGATCGACGACATGTTCGCCAGCCAGCGCGCCGCCGAGGGCGTCGGCCTGGCCGCCAACCAGATCGGCGTCGACCTCAAGGTCTTCGTCTACGACTGCCCGGACGACGACGGCGTGCGACACGTCGGCGTGGTCTGCAACCCGGTCCTCCAGGAGCTCCCGCAGGAGCAGCGCCAGCTCGACGAGTCCAACGAGGGCTGCCTGTCGGTCCCGACGGCGTACGCCGAACTGGCCCGCCCCGACTACGCCGTGGTCCACGGCCAGGACGCCCGGGGCAACCCGATCAAGGTGCGCGGCACGGGCTACTTCGCGCGGTGCCTCCAGCACGAGACGGACCACCTGTACGGCTACCTGTACATCGACCGGCTCTCGAAGCGCGACCGCAAGGACGCGCTGAAGCAGATGGCCGAGGGCACGGCGCGCTACGAGACCGTCCCGAACGACTGACCAACTCCGTGCCGCCGGGGGGCGACCGCCATTGGTCGGACAAATGACCATGGGGGTCGCCCTGTTGACGCGCGTCCACGAGGGCGTCAGTGTCGGGCGTGCCCCCCGCTTCCGCGTTCCCGGTATGGAGGTCCCATGCTCCGACGTACGGCGAGAACCATCCTGTGTCTTGTCATGCTCATGGTCGCCGGATTGGCCGGTACGGTCGTCACCGCCGGCACCGCGCACGCCGACGGCTGCTACACCTGGTCGCGCACGCTGTCCCAGGGCGCCACCGGGGCCGACGTCACGCAGCTCCAGATCCGGCTCGGCGGCTACCCCGGCTACGGCGCGGTGCTCGCCGTCGACGGTTCCTACGGGCCCGCCACCACCGCCGCCGTCAAGCGCTTCCAGTCCGCGTACGGGCTGGCCGCCGACGGCGTCGCGGGCAGCGCCACCTTCAGCAAGCTCTACGCGCTCCAGGACGACGACTGCACGCCCGTCCACTTCAGCTACGCCGAGCTCAACGACTGCAACAGCACCTGGGAGGGCGGTGCGGTGAGCGCGGCCACCGCCAGGGCCAACGCCCTGCGCACCATGTGGAAGCTCGAAGCGCTGCGGCACGCGCTCGGCGACCAGCCCATCACCGTCACCAGCGGCTTCCGCTCGTACGCCTGCAACGACGCGGTCGGCGGGGCCAGTGGCAGCCGGCACCTGTACGGGGACGCCGCCGACCTCGGGGCCGGCCCGCACTCCCTGTGCACCCTGGCCAAGCAGGCGCGCAACCACGGCTTCAACGGCATCCTCGGCCCGGGCTACCCCGGCCACGGCGACCACACGCACCTGGACCACCGCGCGAGCCGGTTCTGGTCGGCGTCGAGCTGCGGCGTCTCCTGAGCCGTCCCGCGCACCCCTTCCGGGGACCGGCGACGGCCTACGCGGCCAGCGCCGGGCCCCGGAAGGTGCGGCGGTACGCGTTCGGAGTGGTCCCCAGGGACCGTACGAACTGATGACGCAGCGCCGCCGCGTTGCCGAATCCCGCGCGCCCCGCGACGGCGTCCACCGTGTCGTCCGTCGCCTCCAGCAACTCCTGCGCCAGCAGCACCCGTTGCCGCAGCAGCCAGCGGTACGGCGTGGTGCCCGTCTCCTGTGAGAAGCGCCGGGCGAAGGTGCGGGGCGACATGTGCGCCCGCTCCGCCAGCTGCTCCACGGTCATCTCCTGGTCCAGGTGCCGCTCCATCCAGCTCAGCACCCCGCCCACCGTGTCGCAGCGCACGTGCGTCAGGGGACGCTCGATGTACTGGGCCTGACCGCCGTCGCGGTGCGGCGGGACCACCATGCGGCGCGCGATCGTGTTGGCGACCTCCGACCCGTGCTCCTGGCGGACGACGTGCAGGCAGGCGTCGATCCCGGCGGCGGTCCCGGCCGAGGTGATGACCGCGCCCTCGTCGACGTACAGCACGTCCGGTTCGACCTTCGCCAGCGGGTGGCGGCGGGCCAGTTCCGCCGAGTGCCGCCAGTGGGTCGTGCACCGGCGCCCGTCCAGCAGCCCCGCGGCCCCGAGCACGAAGGCGCCCGAGCAGACGCTGAGCACGCGGGCCCCGCGGTCGACGGCCCGCCGCAGGGCGTCGAGGAGCGGCTCGGGGTAGGTGCGGGCCTCGCAGTGCTGGTCGGCGGGCACGGCGACGAGATCGGCGCTCTCCAGCCGGTCGAGGCCGTACGGAACGGAGAGGGAGAAGGCGCCCGAGCGGGCCGAGAGCGGGCCCGGTTCGGCCGCGCAGACCGCGAAGTCGTAGACCGGCAGCCCCTGGTCACTGCGGTCGATCCCGAACACCTCGCACAGGACGCCGAGTTCGAACGGGTTGACTCCGTCGACCAGGGCCACGGCAACGTTTTTCAGCATGGGCCGAGTGTGGCAGTAATTCGTGGTTCCATGACAGTCCTGCCACTGACTTTTCTGGATCCCGAGGACCAGAGTGGACGTCATGGAAACCTCTTTGAACTACCTCGCGGTCCTCGTCCTCTTCGTACTCCTCACCCTCCCGTCGTTCCTCGGCCACGCCCGGGAACGCCGGATCGACCGGCAGCTCAGGGACGCGGAGAACCCCCGCCCGCGTCAGTCCGGCACCCCTCGCGGCGCGCCCGGACGGCGGCCGGTGCGGCGGCCCGCCGCCTCGCACGTGCTGTCGTCGGCCGGCAGGTGAACGACCGTACGGCTGTGGGCTGCCCCCGCGTACGCGAGGACAGCCCACAGGCGGGGACGGCTAGAAGTCGTCGTCGAAGGCGACCGAACCCTCGACCGCGACCTGGTACGCCGACGGGCGGCGCTCGAAGAAGTTCGTCAGCTCCTGCACGCCCTGGAGCTCCATGAACGAGAACGGGTTCTGCGAGCCGTACACCGCGGGGAAGCCCAGGCGCTCCAGCCGCTGGTCGGCGACGCACTGCAGGTACTCGCGCATCGACTCGGTGTTCATGCCCGGCAGGCCGTCACCGCACAGGTCGCGGCCGAACTGGAGCTCCGCCTCCACGGCCTCCTTCAGCATGTCCGTGACCTGCTGCTGGAGGGCGTCGTCGAAGAGCTCCGGCTCCTCCTTGCGGACGGTGTCCACGACCTCGAACGCGAAGTTCATGTGCATGGTCTCGTCGCGGAACACCCAGTTGGTGCCCGTCGCCAGGCCGTGCAGCAGACCCCGCGAGCGGAACCAGTAGACGTACGCGAACGCGCCGTAGAAGAACAGGCCCTCGATGCACGCCGCGAAGCAGATCAGGTTCAGCAGGAAGCGGCGGCGGTCGGCCTGGGTCTCCAGGCGCTCGATCTTCTCGACCGAGTCCATCCACTTGAAGCAGAACTGCGCCTTCTCCCGGATCGAGGGGATCTCCTCCACCGCGTCGAACGCCGCGGCGCGGTCGTCCGGGTCGGGCAGGTAGGTGTCGAGCAGCGTCAGGTAGAACTGGACGTGCACGGCCTCCTCGAAGAGCTGGCGCGAGAGGTACAGGCGCGCCTCGGGGGAGTTGATGTGCTTGTAGAGGGTCAGCACCAGGTTGTTGGAGACGATCGAGTCGCCCGTCGCGAAGAACGCGACCAGCCGGCCGATCATGTGCTGCTCACCCGGCGAGAGCTTGGCGAGGTCGGCGACGTCGGAGTGGAGGTCGACCTCCTCCACCGTCCACGTGTTCTTGATCGCGTCCCGGTAGCGCTCGTAGAAGTCCGGGTAGCGCATGGGGCGCAGGGTCAGCTCGAAGCCCGGGTCGAGAAGGTTTTTAGAGATTGCAGCCTTGTCGCTCATGATTACTGGCACGCCTCGCAGGACTCGGGGTTCTCAAGGGAGCAGGCGATCGCTTCCGCGTCGGGGGCGGCGGGGGCCTGCGGTACGGGGACGGGGGCCGCGGCGGCGGCGCCGGAGCCGGCCGCGCGGGCGATGCGGGTCGCGGGGCGCGAGCGCAGGTAGTACGTCGTCTTCAGCCCCTTCTTCCACGCGTACGCGTACATCGAGGAGAGCTTCCCGATGGTCGGCGTCTCCAGGAAGAGGTTCAGGGACTGCGACTGGTCGAGGTACGGCGTACGGGCCGCCGCCATGTCGATCAGTCCGCGCTGCGGGATCTCCCACGCCGTGCGGTACAGCGCCCGCACCTCCTCGGGGATCCAGCTGAAGCCCTGCACCGACCCGCTCGACTCGCGCAGCGCCTCGCGGGACTGGGCGTCCCAGACGCCGAGCTTCTTCAGGTCCTCCACCAGGTAGCCGTTGACCTGGAGGAACTCACCGCTGAGCGTCTCGCGCTTGAAGAGGTTGGAGACCTGCGGCTCGATGCACTCGTACACGCCCGCGATCGACGCGATGGTCGCGGTCGGCGCGATCGCCAGGAGCAGCGAGTTGCGCATGCCCGTTTTGGCGATACGGGCGCGCAGCGCGTCCCACCGCTCCGGCCAGGTGACCTCGACGCCGTAGTGGTCGGGGTGCAGGACGCCGCGCGCCGCGCGGGTCTTCTCCCAGGCCGGGAGCGGGCCGCTGACCTCGGCGAGGTCGCAGGACGCCTCGTACGCGGCGAGCATGATGCGCTCGGCGATCCGGGTGGACAGGTCGCGGGCCTCGGGGGAGTCGAAGGGCAGGCGCAGCTTGAAGAAGACGTCCTGGAGGCCCATCGCGCCCAGGCCCACCGGGCGCCACTTGGCGTTGGAGCGGCCGGCCTGCTCGGTCGGGTAGAAGTTGATGTCGACGACGCGGTCGAGGAACGTGACGGCCGTACGCACGGTCTCGTCCAGCCGCTCCCAGTCGATCTCGCCGTTCCCGAGAACGAACGAACCGAGGTTGACGGAACCGAGGTTGCAGACGGCGGTCTCCCCGTCGTCCGTCACCTCCAGGATCTCGGTGCACAGGTTCGAGGAGTGGACGACCGACCCGGGCTCCGCCGTCTGGTTCGCCGTACGGTTCGACGCGTCCTTGAACGTCATCCAGCCGTTGCCGGTCTGCGCCAGGGTGCGCATCATCCGGCCGTACAGCTGGCGCGCGGGAATCGTCGTACGGGCGAGTCCGTCGGCCTCGGCCTTGCGGTACGCCTGGTCGAACGCGTCGCCCCACAGGTCGACCAGCTCGGGCACGTCGGAGGGCGAGAACAGCGACCAGTCGGCGTCCGCGTCGACGCGGCGCATGAACTCGTCGGGGATCCAGTGCGCGAGGTTCAGGTTGTGCGTACGCCGCGCCTCCTCACCCGTGTTGTCGCGCAGCTCCAGGAACTCCTCGATGTCCGCGTGCCAGGTCTCCAGGTAGACGCAGGCCGCGCCCTTGCGCCGGCCGCCCTGGTTGACGGCGGCGACCGACGAGTCGAGGGTGCGCAGGAAGGGGACGATGCCGTTGGAATGGCCGTTCGTGCCGCGGATCAGGGAGCCGCGGGCGCGGATGCGGGAGTACGAGAGGCCGATGCCGCCCGCGTGCTTGGACAGGCGCGCGACCTCGTGGTAGCGGCCGTAGATCGAGTCGAGCTCGTCGAGCGGCGAGTCCAGCAGGTAGCAGGACGACATCTGCGGGTGGCGCGTACCGGAGTTGAAGAGGGTCGGCGAGGACGGCAGGTAGTCCAGGCGGCTCATCAGGCGGTACAGCGCGGCGACCTCGTCGGCGGCGGCGGGGGACTCGTCCTTGGCGAGCCCGGACGCCACGCGCAGCATGAAGTGCTGCGGGGTCTCGATCACCTGGCGGGTGATGGGGTGGCGCAGGAGGTAGCGGCTGTAGACCGTGCGCAGGCCGAAGTAGCCGAAGCGGTCGTCGGCGGCGGGGTCCACGAGCGCGTCGAGACGGGCCGCGTGGGCGGTCACGAAGGCGGCCGTACGGTCGGCGATGAGGCCCTCGCGGTGGCCGACGGAGACCGAGTCGGAGAACGTGCGGACGCCCTGTGTCGCCGCCTCGTCGCGGATCGTCCGGGTCAGGAGGCGGGCCGCGAGCCGGGAGTACGCCGGGTCCTCGGCGATCAGACCGGCGGCGGCGTCGGTGGCGAGGCCCCGGAGCTCGGCCGCGTCCGACGCCGCGTTGCGGCCGCGCAGCGCGGCTGCGGCGACTCTGCCCGGGTCGGTGTCGGGGAGGTCGACGGTCAGGTCGGTGAGGGTCCGCAGCAGTGCGGTCCCGGCTCCGGGTCCGTCGGACGACTCCGTCGACTCCGTGGCGGTTGCCGGATCGGCTGACGCGATGGTCACGGGGTGCTCTCCCTCGCTCGGCTCGGGGCCGGCGGGGGAGGAGTGGGGGCGTACGGGCGCGCGTCACCCCGCGGGGGCGGCGCACCGCGTAGCATCCACAGGCCCAACCGCGAGGCCCGGACGTGTCGGTACCCGGTTCGGTCGAGCCGGATACGCCGTCGGCAGGTCCTCGGACTCCTGGGTGCGCAAAAGCGCACCGATCACACCGTTGCGGGACAGTTCCGGATTCACACCGGATTCCCCTGCGGCGACAGCGAGCATGAGCATACATGTGGGGGCGGTGGGGAGTTGCACCCCCCACATGTTGTGTCGCGCGAGGAGGATCAGGGCGGCTGTCACAGCTCTCGGCTATCGTCGTGAACACAAGGAGGTACGCCCATGTCAGCCGTCGACGACCGGCCCCACCTGCTCCCCGAAGAGTTCGACGAGGCCACGCGCATACTGACCCGCACGACCGAGGGCGTGCGGCTGGAGCTCATCGACGGGAGGCTGAGGAGCAGGGTTGTGCCGGACGGTGATCACGGGCGGATCATTCAGTGGTTGACGCGCATCTGTATGCAGTCCCGCCCCGAGCTGTGGCTCCATCCCGACCAAGGGCTGAAGGTGCAGGCCTACCGGAAGGGGCGCGCGCGCCCCGACGGCTCACTCGCGCCCAGTGACGCCTTCGTCGGCCAAGGCGAGTGGGCCGACCCGGATCAGGTGCTCATGGTCGTCGAGGTCACGTCGTACGACACCGACACCGACCAGCGCGACCGGGTGGAGAAGCCCCGCGCCTACGCCCAGACCGGCATTCCGGTGTACCTGTTGATCGACCGGGACACCTGCGAGGTGACGGTCTACAGCGAGCCCGACGGCGTGCGGTACGAGAACGCGCACATCGTCCCCTTCGGCAAGCCCTTGACGCTGCCCGGTCCAGTGGACATCAGGCTGGAGACCGAGGCCCTCAAGGAGTGGGTGCGCTGACGCGCCGACGGGCCGCCGCGTACCCCGGTGAGGAAACGCGACGGCCCGTCGGCCGTGCTCAGCAGCAGCGGAAGCCCTCGCGGGGATCCGCCTCGCGGGCGTCGGTGCGGCCGCGTTCGAACTCGCGGCGCGTCATGACCGGCGCTTGCGGGTCGCAGGACCGCGCGTGGGCGACGTACCGGTCGTACGCCGACTCGCCCGTCAGCTCGCGGACGTACCAGCGGATGCGGCCCGCCGCCCTTCGCACGTCCGTCAACGTCATTCGGACGTCCCCGCCCCGGCCGGCGCCGTCTCCTTGCGGTTGCCGCCCTCGGGGCCGACACCGGCCGCTACCAGCTCGGCCTTCTCCTCCTTGGTCGCGATGATCGAGGCCGGCGCGACGAGCCGGGACTCGACGTACGGAGCCTCGTGGAGCTTCACGCTCTCGGGGTCGCGGATCGCCTTGAGGCAGACCCGGCCGGCGTCCGCGAGCACCACCACGATGAGGATCGCGAAGAGCGCGCACAGCACGCCGTCGACGGTCGAGTTGGTGACGACGGTGTGCATCTGGTCCATGTTCTTCGCGGGCGGCAGCACCTGGCCCGCGTCGATGCCCGCCTGGTACTTGTCGCGCTGCGCGAAGAAGCCGACCTTCACGTCGTCCGAGAAGATCTTCTGCCAGCTGGCGGTGAGCGTGACCGCCACGTCCCACGCGAGCGGCACCGCCGTCACCCAGGCCCACTTCAGGCGGCCGGACTTCACGAGCAGGGTGGTGCAGACGGCGAGCGCGACGGCGGCCAGGAGCTGGTTGGCGATGCCGAAGAGCGGGAAGAGCTGGTTGATGCCGCCCAGCGGGTCGTGCACGCCGACCCACAGGAAGTAGCCCCAGCCGCCGACGACGACCGCGCTGGCGAACCAGACGCCCGGCTTCCAGCTCACCTGGCGGAACGGCTTGTAGACGTTGCCCAGCATGTCCTGGAGCATGAAGCGCCCGACGCGGGTGCCGGCGTCGACCGTGGTGAGGATGAACAGCGCCTCGAACATGATGGCGAAGTGGTACCAGAACGCCTTCATCGCGGTGCCGCCGACGACGGCGGAGAAGATCTCCGACATGCCGAGCGCGAACGTCGGCGCGCCGCCGGTGCGCGACAGCAGGCTCTGCTCCTCGACGTCCTTGGCCGCCTGGGCCAGGGCCTCCGGGGAGATGGAGAAGCCGAGGTTGGTCACCGCCTCGGACGCCGCCTGGACGCTGTCCCCGACCACGCCGACGGGCGAGTTGATGGCGAAGTACAGCCCCGGGTCGATGATGCAGGCCGTGATCATCGCCATCACGGCGACGAACGACTCGGTCAGCATCGCCCCGTAGCCGATCATCCGGATCTGCGTCTCCTTCTGGACCATCTTCGGGGTGGTGCCCGAGGAGACCAGGGAGTGGAAGCCGGACAGCGCGCCGCAGGCGATGGTGATGAAGACGAACGGGAACATCGAGCCGGCGAAGACCGGTCCCGTGCCGCTGGTCGCGAAGTCGGTGACGGCGGGCATCTTCATCGTCGGCAGGGCGATGAACACGCCGAGCGCGAGCAGCGCGATGGTGCCGACCTTCATGAAGGTGGAGAGGTAGTCGCGCGGGGCGAGCAGCAGCCACACCGGGAGGACCGAGGCCAGGAAGCCGTACACGATCATCCAGACGACGAGCGTGCCCGGCTCCAGCGTGAACGTGTCCGCCCACGAGGACTCCGCGACCCAGCCGCCCGAGACGATCGCGAGCAGCAGCAGCGCGACGCCGATCAGCGAGACCTCGCTGACCCGGCCGGGCCGCAGCACGCGCAGGTAGACGCCCATGAAGAGGGCGATCGGGATGGTCATGCCGATGGAGAAGACGCCCCAGGGCGAATGCGCCAGCGCGTTCACGATGACCAGCGCGAGCACCGCCAGCAGGATGATCATGATGGCGAAGACGGCGACCAGCGCCGCCGCGCCGCCGAACGGCCCTATCTCGTCCCGCGCCATCTGGCCGAGCGAACGGCCGTCGCGGCGGGTGGAGAAGAAGAGCGTCACCATGTCCTGGACGGCGCCGGCGAGGATGACGCCGACGATGATCCATATCGTGCCGGGCAGGTAGCCCATCTGCGCGGCCAGCACGGGACCGACCAGCGGGCCCGCGCCCGCGATGGCGGCGAAGTGGTGCCCGAACAGCACGCGGCGGTCGGTCGGGTGGAAGTCGACACCGTTGTCGAGCCGCTCGGCCGGAGTGGCCCGGTTCTTGTCGACCTTCAGCACCCGGTGGGCGATGAAGCGCGAGTAGAAGCGGTACGCGATGGCGTACGAGCCGAGGGCCGCCGCCAGCATCCAGGCGGCGGAGACCTCCTCGCCGCGCGAAAGGGCGAGCACCGCCCAGGCGATGGCGCCGACGAGAGCCACGGCGCTCCACACGGCGATGGACTTCGGGGACAGGGCCCGTCGTCTCTGGGCTGGTGTTGTCGACTGCGGCTCCGGCATGACGGTCCGTCCCCTCGCGCGATCTTTCTCGTAACGTGCGCGAAATCTAGGTGCTGTGACCGCCGGGCGTAACCCCCCGTCCGCATATCGGTACGGACACGGCCCGACCATTGCAGGTCGGAGCCGTACCAGAACTCCCTCGGCCCCCGGGCCGCTTCGGACGCCGCCCGGGCCCTCGGCCGCTGTGTGGAGCGCCGCCGTGTCAGTCCGTGGGCCGCTTGAGGTTCGCCACGAACTTGTAGCGGTCGCCGCGGTAGACGGAACGCACCCATTCCACCGGTTCGCCGTTCCCGTCGATCGAGTGCCGGGAGAGCATCAGCATCGGCAGGCCCACGTCCGTGCCGAGCAGCCCGGCCTCGCGCGGGGTGGCCAGCGAGGTCTCGATGGTCTCCTCGGCCTCGGCGAGACGGACGTCGTAGACCTCCGCCAGCGCCGTGTAGAGCGAGGTGTACTTGACGAGCGAGCGGCGCAGCGCCGGGAAGCGCTTCGCCGACAGGTGCGTCGTCTCGATCGCCATCGGCTCGCCGCTCGCCAGCCGCAGCCGTTCGATGCGCAGGACCCGCCCGCCCGCCGAGATGTCGAGCAGCCCGGCGAGCGTGTCGTCCGCGGTGACGTAGCCGATGTCCAGCAGCTGGGACGTGGGCTCCAGGCCCTGCGCGCGCATGTCCTCGGTGTACGAGGTGAGTTGCAGCGCCTGCGAGACCTTGGGCTTGGCCACGAACGTGCCCTTGCCCTGGATCCGCTCCAGGCGGCCCTCGACGACCAGTTCCTGGAGCGCCTGGCGCACGGTCGTGCGGGACGTGTCGAACTCGGCCGCGAGGGTCCGCTCCGGCGGTACGGGCGTCCCCGGCGGGAGGGTTTCCGTCATGTCCAGCAAATGGCGCTTGAGCCGGTAGTACTTGGGCACGCGCGCGCTGCGTGTCGTCGCCGCCGCCGTGCCCTCGGCCTCCGTGCCGCCCCCGTCCGTGGCCATGACCCGCCTTTCCGACTTCTGTGCTGCTGCCGTCACCGGCTCCTCCGACTGTCGCGGCTCACATGGTGGCACGGCCTCGCCGAAGGTCGTCGCCCTTGCTCAGGTGTCGGTCCGATAACGGACGCGAGAGCCCTTCTTATACACCCTTGACACCCATAAAGGTCTAGGCCAAGCTCCCGGTACTGGTCTAAACCATTAAAGACCAAGGTCCCACCCCCGGGCAGTACTTGTCGTAAGTCTTCGCGGTGGGCAGGGGGGTTGCAGGCATCCCTGAGGAGGGTGGCGTGAAGCGCAAGCTCATCGCGGCGATAGGCGTCGCGGGCATGATGGTCGGCATGGCGGCGTGTGGCGACTCGGGCGGCACGGGCGGTGGCGACAAGGCGAAGCCCAAGGAGCTCACGGTCTGGCTCACGGTCGACGCCCAGAACAACTGGCCCGAACTGGTCAAGGCGGCCGACGACAAGATCGCCAAGAAGTACCCGGGCATCAAGATCAAGCACGAGTACTACGGCTGGCCGGACAAGAACGCCAAGCTCGACGCCGTACTCGCCACGGACAAGGCCCCCGACGTCGTCGAGATGGGCAACTCGGAGATGGTCGGCTACATGTCCACCGGCGCCTTCGCCGAGGTCGACCCGTCGAAGTTCGACAAGTCGGACGAGTGGCTCGACGGCCTCAAGCTGTCCGTCACGTACGAGGGCAAGACGTACGGCGTGCCCTACTACGCCGGTGGCCGCGTCGGCACCTGGCGCAAGGACATCGCCGCCGAGGCGGGCGTGAAGACCCCGCCGAAGACGTACAAGGAGCTCACCTCCGCACTGGACAAGATCCAGAAGAAGAAGGGCGACAAGTTCAGCGCCTGGTACCAGCCGTCGCCCGACTGGTACGCGGCCATGTCGTTCGTCTACGACGCCGGCGGCTCCATCGCCGAGCAGTCCGGCGACCAGTGGAAGTCCAACCTGTCCTCCGCCGAGTCCCTCAAGGGCCTGGGCGAGTACAAGAAGGTCCTCGACAAGTACATGCACGCGGACAAGACCAAGGACGAGGCCGACCGCCCGGTCGTCTTCGGCCAGGGCAAGGCCGCGACGATGTTCGCCGCCGCGTGGGAGGGCGGGACCGCCGCCGACCCGAAGAACGACAAGGTCGGCAAGCTCGCCGACAAGATCGAGAGCTTCGTGATGCCCGGCCCGTCCGGCAAGAACCTCCCGGTCTTCCTCGGCGGTTCCGACCTGGCCATCCCGGTCAAGTCCGACGCCCAGGCCGCCGCGGCGGAGTGGATCAACGCGTTCACCGGCGCCGAGGGTCAGAAGGGCCTCGTCGGCAAGGGCAACCTCCCGAACAACAAGTCGGACCTGGAGCCCCTGAAGTCGGACCCGGCGACCGCCGTCCCGGCCACCGCCGCCGCGTCCAGCTGGTTCGTTCCCACCGCTCCCGGCTGGGGCCAGGTCGAGAAGGGCAAGATCCTCCAGACCATGCTCCAGGAGATCGGCACCGGCAAGAAGTCGGTCGAGGCCGCCGCGAAGGCCGCCGACGCCAAGATCGACAAGGTCATCAACACCAAGTGACCTCGAGCGGGCAGGGCCACCGCCGTACCGGCGTGGCCCTGCCCGCCCGCAGTAGCAGAGGGAGCTGTGAGGAGCGCGCGATGAGTGCCGCAGAGACAACCACCGCCAAGGCGCCGCCGACGCGGCCGGCGCCGTCGCCGCGAACCGGGGCGCGGGTGCCCGGAAAACCCGTCAGGAAGCCGTCCGCCGGCGCCGCCGCCGTGCCGTGGGCGCTGCTCGCTCCCTGCCTGCTGGTCATCGTGCTCGTCATGGGCTATCCGCTGGTGCGGCTGGTGACGCTGTCGTTCCAGAGTTTCGGTAAATCGGAGCTGTGGGGCTTCAAGGAGGCCGAGTGGGTCGGCCTGAAGAACTTCACCGCGATACTCGGCGACGGCGAGTTCTGGGCGGTGGTCGTACGGACCGTCGTCTTCACGGCCGGCGCCGTCATCCTGACCATGGTGCTCGGCATGCTGATCGCCCTGCTGATGCAGCGGGTGTCCGGCTGGGTGAAGGCGCTCATCAGCATCGCCCTGGTCGCGAGCTGGGGCATGCCGATCATCGTCGCCACGGCCATCTTCAAGTGGATCTTCGACACCGACTACGGCGTGCTCAACTGGCTGCTGAGCAAACTGCCCGGAGTCGAGATGGTCGGCCACAACTGGTTCGCCAGCGGCCCGCAGGGCCTGGCCGTCATCATGCTGCTCGTCGTGTGGGGCGCCGTTCCCTTCGTCGTGATCACGCTCAGCGCCGGTCTGACGCAGGTCCCCAAGGAGATGGAAGAGGCCGCCCGGCTCGACGGAGCCGGTGCCTGGGGCGTGTTCCGCTGGGTCACCCTGCCCATCCTCAAGCCCATCCTCGTCATGCTGACCACGCTGTCGGTGATCTGGGACATGGGCGTCTTCCCGCAGGTCTTCGTGATGCGGGGCGGCAACCCGGAAGCCGAGTTCCAGCTGCTCACCACGTACTCGTACCAGAAGGCGTTCGTGGTCAACGACTACTCCGGCGGCTCCGCCATCGCCCTGGTCACCGTCTTGCTGCTGCTGGGCGTGGTCGCCGTCTACATGCGTCAGATGCTCAAGATCGGAGAGGTGGAGTGACCTCGACCACCGCGGCTCCCGCCGCCGTCGCGCCCCCCAGGAGCGCTCCCGCCACGAGCCGTCCCCGGAGGGGCAGGAGGGGCAGGGCCGGCTGGAACGCCCTCGGGCTGCTGGTCTTCGTCGTCATGGGCTTCCCGGTCTACTGGATGCTCAACACGGCGTTCAAGCCCGCCAAGGACGCGATCGATCCCAACCCCCAGTTCTTCCCCAGCCCGTTCACGCTGGAGAACTTCCGGCGCGCGTTCGACGTGGCGGACTTCTGGGGCCCGGTCGGCCGCAGCCTGGCCGTCTCCTCCGTCGTGGTCGTCATCGGCATCGTGGTCGGCATGCTCGCCGCGCTCGCCATCTCGCGGTTCGCCTTCCGGGGCCGCAAGATCGTGATCGTCGGCATCCTCGCGGTCCAGATGGTCCCGCTGGTCGCCATGATCATCCCGGTCTTCCTGCTCCTGAACGAGTTCGGTCAGTACGACAAGATCACCGGACTCATCATCACGTACCTGACCTTCGTCCTCCCCTTCACCGTGTGGACGCTGCGCGGCTTCATCGTGAACATCCCCAAGGAGCTGGAGGAGGCGGCCATGGTCGACGGCTGCACCCGCTCCGGAGCGTTCGTCCGCGTCGTCTTCCCGCTGCTCGCCCCCGGCATGGTGGCGACCTCGGTGTACGGCTTCATCCAGGCGTGGAACGAGTACCTGTACGCGCTGATGCTGATGAGCCAGCAGAACCAGACGGCGACGGTCTGGCTCGGCAACTTCACCACCAAGCACGGCACCGAGTACGCCCCGATGATGGCCGGCGCCACCATGATGGCCGTCCCCATCGTGATCCTCTTCCTCCTCGTCCAGCGCAAGATGGCCGCGGGCCTGACGGCCGGCGCAGTGAAGGGATAACGCCGCCATGACGACATTCGCGAGCCGTACGGACACCCTGACCCGCGACGCCCTCGCGGTCCTCCAGCCCGGCTTCGAGGGGGCCACCGCCCCCGACTGGCTGCTGCGCCGCGTCGGCGAGGGCCTCACCTCGGTCGGCCTGTTCGGCCGCAACATCGCCTCGCCGGAGCAACTGGCCTCTCTCACCGCGCGGTTGCGGGCCGAGCGCGACGACATGCTCGTCGCGATCGACGAGGAGGGCGGCGACGTCACCCGCCTGGAGGTCCGCCACGGCTCCTCGTTCCCCGGCAACCTCGCGCTGGGCGCCGTCGACGACACCGCGCTCACCCGGGACGTGGCCCGCGAACTCGGCCGCAGACTGGCCGAATGCGGAGTCAACCTGAACTGGGCGCCCTCCGCCGACGTCAACTCCAACCCGGGCAATCCGGTCATCGGGGTACGTTCCTTCGGCGCCGACCCGCTGCTCGTCGCCCGGCACACCGCGGCGTACGTCGAGGGTCTCCAGGCCGCCGGAGTCGCCGCCTGCACCAAGCACTTCCCCGGACACGGCGACACCGCCGTCGACTCGCACCACGCACTCCCCACGATCGACGTGGATTTGGACACACTGCACGCCCGTGAGCTGGTGCCTTTCCGGGCGGCGATCGCGGCGGGCTCCAAATCTGTCATGAGCGCGCATATCCTGCTTCCTGCGCTCGACCCGTCCCGTCCGGCCACTCTGAGCCCGCAGATCCTCACCGGTCTGCTGCGCGAGGAGCTCGGCTACGACGGGCTGATCATCACCGACGGCATGGAGATGCAGGCGATCTCCGGGACGTACGGCATCGAGCGTGGCAGCGTCATGGCGATCGCCGCCGGCGCCGACGCGATCTGCGTCGGGGGCGGGCTGGCGGACGACGAGACCGTGCTGCGGCTGCGCGACGCGCTCGTCGCTGCCGTGCGCGGCGGCGTACTGCCGGAGGAACGGCTGGCCGACGCGGCCGCGCGCGTGCGCGCGCTCGCGGGCTGGGCGCAGCGGACCAGGGGGGCCCGGGGGGCCTCCGGGCCGGGCGCGGCTTCACAGGAGGGGACCGCGCCCGGACCCGGCGCGGGCTCACGTCCCGAGGTCGGCCTGGTGGCCGCACGCCGGGCGCTGCGCGTCACGCGGAGCCCCGGTTTCGAGCCCGTCACCGCCGCTCCCTACGTCGCGTCCTTCTCAGCCGGAGCCAACATCGCCGTCGGCGACGAGACGCCCTGGGGTGTGGCCGCCGAACTCGCGCGCCTGCTGCCGGGCACCGCGACGGGAACCTACGGCGAGGAGAACGCCACGGCGGAGCGGGTCACCGGGGACGCTGGGGACCGCCGCGTCGTCGCGGTCGTACGCGACGCCCACCGCCACCCGTGGATGGCGGTCGCCCTGGAGTCGCTGACCGCGGCCCGCCCCGACACCGTCGTCGTCGAGATGGGCGTGCCGCAGGCGCAGACGCGCGGGGCCCTCTACATCGCCACGCACGGCGCCGCCCGGGTCTGCGGCCGGGCGGCCGCCGAGGTGATCGCGGGCGTCTGAGCGGCCCTACGACAACGAGTGCCGAGTGCCGGGGTCCGGGGGGACCTCGGCACTCGTCGTGTCGTCGGGCGGTGCGCCCGCCGCTACAGCCCTTGCCAGGCCGGCTTCGCCGCGTAGGTCGCCCGGAAGTAGTCCGCCAGCTTCAGCTTGGACGCCGCGGCCTCGTCGACGACGACCGTCGCGTGCGGGTGGAGCTGGAGCGCGGAGCCCGGGACCAGCGCCGCGACCGGGCCCTCGACGGTCTGCGCCACGGCCTCGGCCTTGCCCTCGCCGGTGGCGAGCAGCACCAGGTGACGGGCCTCCAGGATGGTGCCGATGCCCTGGGTGACGACGTGGTGCGGCACCTGGTCGATGTCGTTGTCGAAGAAGCGCGCGTTGTCGACGCGGGTCTGCTCGGTCAGCGTCTTGATGCGGGTGCGGGAGGCGAGCGAGGAGCACGGCTCGTTGAAGCCTATGTGCCCGTCGGTGCCTATGCCGAGCAGCTGGAGGTCCACGCCCCCGGCCTCGCTCAGCGCGCGGTCGTACGCCGCGCAGGCCGCCTCGATGTCCTCGGCGGCCCCGTCGGGCCCCATGAAGGACTTCTCGGTCAGACCGAGCGGCTCGACGACCTCGCGCAGCACGACGGAGCGGTACGACTCGGGGTGCCCGGCGGGCAGCCCGACGTACTCGTCGAGCTGGCAGACCCGGGCGCGCGACGCGTCGACCTCGCCCGCGCGGACCATGGCCGTCAGCGCCTCGTAGACGGGCAGCGGGGAGGAACCGGTGGCCACGCCGAGCAGTGCGTCGGGCTTGTGGGTCAGCAGCCGGCCGATGGCCGCCGCGATGAGCTCGCCGCCCGCTTTGGCGTCCGGGACGATGACAACTTCCACGCTGAGCCTGCCGATCTGAGAGGAGGAGCCGCTTGTGGTATAGACCAATCTAGCAGAGGCGGTGCCGTGTTCCAGGTGCTCTTCGCGATGCGGACGCCCGTCTTTCCATGGTCGACTGAGACGCGTGGATCGTCACCTTTTTGGAGGTATCGGGCATGGTCGAACAGCCAGGCAGGATGATGGCCGCCGAGATCGCCGAGCAGCCCGCCGTGCTGCGGCGGCTCCTGGAGGCCGGAGCGCCGCGCATCCGCGAGACCGCGCGGGCCGTCGCCGCCCGGAGCCCGCGCTTCGTCCTGCTCACGGCCCGGGGCACGTCGGACAACGCGGCGCTCTACGCCAAGTACCTGATGGAGATCCAGCTCGGCCTGCCCTGCGGCCTGAGCTCCATGTCCACGACGACGGCGTACGGCGCCCGCCCGGACCTGCGGCAGGGGCGATCACGCTCGCCGTCACCAACAACGCGGACTCGCCGCTGGCGGCCGTCAGCGAGCACCACATCGACATCCTCGCGGGCCGGGAGAAGGCCCTGCCCGCCACCAAGACGTACACCGCCTCCCTGCTCGCCCTCTACCTCCTCGTGGAGGGCCTGCGGGGCGGCGACGGGGCGGCGGCCTCGGTCCTGCCCGGCCACGCCGAACGGATCCTCGCCCGCCGGGAGGAGGTCAGGCAGCTCGCCGGGCGCTACCGGTTCGCCGGCCGCATGGTCATCACCTCGCGCGGTTACGGCTACCCCACGGCCAAGGAGGCGGCGCTCAAGCTCATGGAGACGAGCTACATCCCCGCGCTCTCCTACTCCGGCGCCGACCTGCTGCACGGCCCGCTCGCCATGGTGGACAACATCTCCCCGGTCATCGCCGTCGTGACGGCGGGCAGGGGCGGTGAGGCCCTCCAGCCCGTGCTGGACCGCCTGCGCGGGCGCGGCGCCGACCTCGTGGTGATCGGCCCGGCCGCGCAGGTCGGCGCGGCCTCGGCCGGCTTCGTACTCGCGCTGGAGGGCGTCCCGGAGGAGCTCCAGCCGGTGCTGGAGATCCTTCCGCTCCAGCTCCTGGCGTACGAGGTGACGATCGCCCGGGGCCAGGACCCGGACGCCCCGCGCGCCCTGGCGAAGGTCACAGAAACCCACTGAAGGCCGTACGTGTCCGCACGCGGGCACTTCATCCGGTAATTTGACCAGGCACGGCCATAGACACGGATAATGGTCTAGTCCACAATGGGCAGGTAAAGAAAATAGCCTCCTCCCTCCCCGCACAGGAGGGTGGATCGAGGTAGCGGTGCTCTCTGCCCTGACTGCGCCGTCACCTCCACAAGGCCGCGCGGGACCGCACACCCGCTCGGTCGAGCAGCTCCGGGCTGCGGTGCCGGGAGGGCTGAGGGTCCCTCCCAGGCGCCGCGGCCATGGGGTTGCCGCAGCGCGGGTACGCTCGCACACGTGCCCTCCATGAACGACCTCGTCCGCCAGCACACCGCTCTGAGTGAAACCGACCTCGAGTGGCTCCATCTGCTGGTCTCGGAGTGGCAGCTGCTCTCCGACCTCTCCTTCGCCGACCTCGTCCTGTGGGTCCCCACCCTCGACGGGACCCGCTACGTCTCCGTCGCGCAGATGCGGCCCAACACCGGCCCCACCTCCTACCAGGACGACATGGTCGGCCACCTGGTCCCGCGCGGCCGCCGCCCGCTCCTCGACGCCGCCCTCGACGAGGGCCGCATAGTCCGGGAGGGCGACCCGGAGTGGCGCGAGGAGGTCCCCGTACGGGTCGAGTCGATCCCCGTACGCCGCGAGGGCCGCGTCCTCGGCGTCATCGCCCGCAACACGAACCTGCTCACCGTGCGCACCCCCAGCCGCCTGGAGCTGACGTACCTCCAGAGCGCGTCCGACCTGGCGCAGATGATCGCCGCCGGATCGTTCCCCTTCCCGGGCCAGCAGGTCGACATGGACGCCTCGCCGCGCGCCGGGGACGGACTGATCCGGCTCGACGCGGACGGCATCGTGCAGTACGCGTCGCCGAACGCCCTGTCCGCCTACCACCGTCTGGGCCTCGCCTCCGACCTCGTCGGCCACCACCTCGGCCAGGCCACGGCCGAACTGGCTCCCTCCCGGGGCCCCGTGGACGAAGCCCTGGTCAAACTGGCCAGCGGTTACGCCCCGCGCGAGACCGAGGTCGAGGGCAGCAGCGGCGTCATCCAGTTGCGCGCCATTCCGCTGAAGCCGAAGGGCACCCGGATCGGTTCGCTCGTCCTGTGCCGCGACGTGACGGAACTGCGCCGCCGCGAGCGCGAGTTGATCACCAAGGACGCGACCATCCGGGAGATCCACCACCGGGTGAAGAACAACCTCCAGACGGTGGCGGCGCTGTTGCGGCTCCAGGCTCGCCGCATGGACTCCGAGCAGGGCCGCGAGGCGCTCAACGAGGCGGTGCGCCGGGTCGGCTCGATCGCGATCGTCCACGAGACGCTGTCGCAGAACCTCGACGAGCGCGTGGAGTTCGACGAGATCGCCGACCGGGTGATCGCCATGGTCGCCGAGATCTCGCCGGGCAAGGTGGCCTGCCGCCGCGCCGGGCGCTTCGGCATACTCGACGCCGAGGTCGCGACACCGCTCGCGATGGTCCTGACCGAGGTGCTCCAGAACGCGCTGGAGCACGCCTTCGCGCCGGCCGAGCACGGCTCGGTCGAGGTCGCCGCCGTGCGCGGCGGCGACCACAAGGACGCCCGGCTGCTCATCACCGTCCAGGACGACGGCCGCGGACTGCCCGAGGGCTTCGACCCGAAGCGGACGGGGAACCTCGGGCTCCAGATCGTACGAACCCTGGTCGAGGGGGAGTTGGGCGGGACGTTCGACATGGTCCCGGCCCCCGAGCGCGGCACTCGGGTCGTACTCGACGTGCCCGTACGCGCCGCGAAGTAGGGCCACGCGACGCCTGCGGCCACGCGCCGCCGCGTGATGCCGCGCCGGAAAAGCGGCGAGCCCCGGACCTAGGGTACGGTCCGGGGCTCAAAGCTCACGTTGCTAAGCGCATCGGGGGTACTGCGCGCTGCGGCTCGGGGGCGGGTGGTGCGTACGCGCTGTACGCGCCGCCAAGCTCAGGCTCGTGCGGGGTGGTGGATCAGGCGGTCGCGTTGCGCGCCCGGTTGCGAGCGGCGCGGCGCTTCATCGCGCGGCGCTCGTCCTCGCTGAGGCCACCCCAGACGCCGGAGTCCTGGCCGGACTCGAGCGCCCACTGCAGGCACTGCTCCATGACGGGGCAGCGGCGGCAGACGGCCTTGGCTTCCTCGATCTGCAGCAGCGCAGGACCGGTGTTGCCGATGGGGAAGAACAGCTCCGGGTCTTCCTCACGACAAACGGCGTTGTGACGCCAGTCCATGGCTGCTACCTCTCCTTGGTATTACAAGCACGTTGCTTGTGAATGTGAACGCTTTCACGAATCCCCCCGCAAGTGAAGGGCCGACTGCCAGTTGCCTGGTGTGGGTCCTGTGTGGAGGAGGGGTTCCGGCTTTCAGTGGAGGCCGGTGTTGCGGGCCGTCCCGATCGCCATGTAGAGATTCCCAAACCTCGGCAGCGGATACAACCCCTTCTGGAAAGTTTTTTTTGATTCCTCGGTGTCGGGTAGGTCACAGCCGTACTTCTATGGGGTGTAACCCAGCCCGTACGTTCGAGTTAAAGGACTTTTGCGCGTTCCGCTCACACAATCACACGCAGTGCACGGCGAACGCCTGTGAACGTCACGCTCGTACGCAGTCCGAGGTGGTCACCGTCCATCTGGAAGGGGAGCGGGGCCTTCGAATGCAAGGTGAAGTCGGTCAGGTCATGCAATGTCACCGCATGTTTGCCATGGGGTCCGCGCTCGGGCGACGAGGTCAGCAGCTGGGTCGCGTACCGGGCCACGGCGGGGGTCGACAGCTTGGTCAGTCCGAGCACGTCGAGGGCCTTGTCGAACGACGCCTCGGGGGACGCGTACATCGGACGATTGCCCAGGTAGGTCCAGGGGGCGGTGTTGCAGACTATGGACAGCACAAGATCCTCGACCGGGTCGTGGCCCGGACGCTCCAGGGTGATCAGTCCCTGCAGGCGGTGCGGTTCCATCAGGAACTGGCGTACGACCTGGCGGACGTAGAGGGCGTGCGTCGAACGCTTTCCGCGCTCCCTGTGCTGCTCGACCCTGCCGATCACTCCGGCGTCGAAGCCGAATCCCGCACAGAACGTGAACCAGCGGGCCGGGACTGATTCGTCCTCCGTTCCCGGGGTACCCGCCGCCAGTCCGAGGCCGACGGTGCGCTCACTGTGCGTGCGCAGCGCGTCCAGGATCGCGCCCGTCGCCTCGACGGCGTCGTTGGGAATGCCGAGGGCGCGCGCGAAGACGTTCGTGGAACCGCCCGGCACGACGGCCAGGCGCGGCAGCCGCTCGGGATCCGGGCCCTCGTGGAGGAGACCGTTGACGACCTCGTTGACCGTGCCGTCGCCGCCGAGCGCCACGACCAGTTCTATGTCCTTGCTCTCCACCGCCCGCCGGCCCAGGTCGCGGGCGTGCCCCCGGTACTCGGTCGTCACGACCTCCAGCTTCATCTCGCTGGCGAGGGCATGGATCAGGACATCGCGGGTGCGTGCGCTGGTGGTGGTAGCTGCCGGATTGACCACGAGGAGTGCACGCATGAGCGCCAGACTACCCAGTACGGAGTACCTGGCCCAGACCTGGTCCGCCGGGGCGGCCGGTTACGCTGCAGGGGTGAGCAATGAGCAGACCTCCGAGGCCGCCACCGCACCCCGCCCCGGCCGGCTGACCGCCGCCGCCGGGCTCGCCGCGTTGGAGGGCCTGGCCCTGGTGGCGGGCGGCGCGTACATGCTCGTGATGGGGCTGCTCGGCAGCCCCGACAAGCCCGAGCAGGCGGAGATGGGCGGCCTCACCCTGATCGCCCTCGCGCTGCTGCCGCTGCTGGCCGCGCGCGGACTGCTGAAGTGCCGCGCCTGGAGCCGCGGGCCGGCGATCATCACGCAGATCATGGCCCTGCCGGTGGCCTGGACGCTGCTGCGTTCCGAGGGCGCCCTGCTGATTCCGGCCGGCATCGCCCTCGCGGCGGTGGCCGTGGCGTCGCTGGTCCTGCTGGTCAATCCCGCGACGAACCGGGCGCTGGGCATTCGCGGCCCCCGCGACGCGTGACGACGGCGCCGCGGGTCACCGCGGGGACGGTACGGACCGCCGGGCGGCGCCGGCGGTGCGGACTGCCGCCCGGTCCTGCTTCCGGCCCCTGTCCTGCCCGGTCCTGATCCTGCCCGGTCCTGCTTACTCCTCGACCAGCAGCTTCTCGCGGAGCTGCGCCAGCGTGCGCGCCAGCAGCCGGGAGACGTGCATCTGGGAGATGCCCACCTCCGTGGCGATCTGCGACTGCGTCATGTTGCCGAAGAACCGCAGCAGCAGGATGCGCTTCTCGCGCGGCGGAAGGTCTTCCAGGAGGGGCTTGAGCGACTCCCGGTACTCGACGCCCTCCAGCGCCTCGTCCTCGGAGCCCAGCGTGTCCGCCACCGCCGGGGACTCGTCGTCGGTGTCCGGCACGTCCAGCGACAGCGTGCTGTACGCGTTGGCGGACTCCAGGCCCTCGAGGACCTCCTCCTCCGAGATGCCCAGGCGCTCCGCCAGCTCGTGCACGGTGGGGGACCGGCCGTGCTGCTGGGAGAGCTCGGCCGTGGCCGTGGTGAGCGACAGGCGCAGCTCCTGGAGCCTGCGCGGCACCCGCACGGCCCAGCCCTTGTCGCGGAAGTGCCGCTTGATCTCACCGACGACGGTGGGCGTGGCGTACGTCGAGAACTCGACCCCGCGCTCCGGATCGAACCGGTCCACCGACTTGATGAGCCCGATCGTGGCGACCTGGGTCAGGTCGTCGAGCGGCTCGCCCCGGTTGCGGAAGCGGCGCGCCAGGTGCTCGACCAGCGGCAGGTGCATGCGCACCAGCCGGTTGCGCAGCTCCGCCTTCTCGGCCGAACCGTCCGGCAGCTCCCGCAGCTCGACGAAGAGCGCACGCGCGCCACTGCGGTCGTTCGGATCACGGCGCTCGTGGGCGTCGTGGCGCTCGTGCTCCCGCTCCGTGGAGTGCTGTCCGTGCTCGCTCATATGGCCCGCCCGCTCCGCCTGCTCCGCCGCCACCGTGCCCTCCGGGCCGTCCGCCGGTCCGTCGACCGCCGGCCCGCCGTCCACCGGTCCGTCGACCGGGTGGGGGCGGGCCTGCTGCTCAGGGATGCCCGAGGGTGCGGGCGCGGGACCGGCCGGGACCGCGCGCCCTCCCGTCGGCGCCTGTGGGCTGAGCTCCTCGTTGCGCACCGGCCCGTCCCCGTTCCTCACGCCGGCCCGGGTCCCGCGCCGCGCTGTTTGTACAGGCTGATGGTGACCGTACGGTCCTCCGCGACCGTGGAGTCGACCTTGCCCGCGAGTGCCGAGAGCACCGTCCAGGCGAAGGTGTCGCGCTCCGGCGCGCGTCCGTCGGTGGTGGGGGCGGAGACCGTGACGTCGAGGGCGTCGTCGACGAGCCGGAAGACACAGCTGAGGACGGAACCCGGCACGGCCTGCTGGAGCAGGATCGCGCAGGCCTCGTCGACCGCGATGCGCAGATCCTCGATCTCGTCGAGGGTGAAGTCCAAGCGCGCCGCGAGTCCGGCCGTGGCCGTACGCAGCACGGACAGATAGGCACCTGCAGCGGGCAGCCGGACTTCCACGAAGTCCTGGGTCCCGGGCTCGCCTGCGATCTGGGACACCCTCACCTCCAAGGTGGCACAAGCTCTTTCGGGGGTTCGGGAGGCAGCGCCCCCCGAAGCCACGCGGTACGTCATTACGTTCGTTCGCCGGTGACGCTATCGCGATCCATTCTGCCCTGTCGCCGGGGCCCCCACCCCGGACTGTCACTCATGGTAAGCACATGAGCACGCACAGTGGCTAGGGGTTTGCGGCACCCAATTGGAAACAACCGGCGTCGGGTTGACGTACCCACACGTCAGACGATCGAACCGTCCTCGTAGCACCAGCGCCAGTCCTCGCCCGGCTCGAAGCTGCGCACCACCGGGTGCCCCTCCTCCTTGGCGTGCTCGGACGCGTGCCGGTAGGGCGACGAGTCGCAGCACCCCACGTGCCCGCACTCCAGGCACAGCCGCAGCTGGACGGGGTGGCTGCCGGCCGCGAGGCACTCCGGGCACGTGTCGGTCAGCGGCACCGGCTCGGGGTGCGGCAGTACGGCGACGTGACGGCACTCGTTCATGATGGCCAGGTTACGACGTACGAACCGATAGGGCGGGCCGGAAACGATGGACGCATTGCCACTGCTGGTGCTCGTCGCGGGGAGTGCCGTGGTCGCCGGGGCGGCCCGCAGGACGCCGGTGCCCGCGCCGCTGCTGCTGGTCGCGGCGGGACTCGCGGCGACGTACGTCCCGGGCGTGCCGGACTACACCCTGAGCCCGGACATCGTGCTGCCCCTGCTGCTGCCGCCGCTCCTCTACACGGCCGCCGTGGACAGCTCGTACCTCGACCTCAGGGCGAACGTCCGGCCCGTCGCCTTCCTCTCCGTCGGCTACGTGCTGTTCGCGACCGTGGTCGTCGGCTACTTCGCGTACCTCGTCGTTCCGGGGCTCCCGCTGGCGTCCGCGCTGGTCCTCGGCGCGGTGGTCGCACCGCCCGACGCGGTGGCCGCGACGTCCATCGCCCGGCGGCTCGGGCTGCCCCCGCGCATCACGGCGATCCTCCAGGGCGAGTCCCTGGTGAACGACGCCACCGCGATCACCGCCTTCAAGGTCGCCGTCGCGGCAGCGGCCGGCGAGGGCGCCAGCTGGGCCGGCGGCATCGCCGAGTTCGCCGTCGCGGCGGTCGGCGGCGTGGGCGTCGGCCTGCTGCTGATGGTGCCGCTGCACTGGCTGCGCACGCACCTGAGGGAGCCGCTGCTCCAGAACACCCTCTCCCTGCTGATCCCCTTCGTGGCCTACGCGGCGGCCGAGCACGTGCACGCGTCCGGAGTGCTCGCCGTCGTGGTCGTCGCCCTCTACCTGGGGCACCGCTCCTGGCAGGTCGACTTCGCGACCCGCATCCAGGAGCACGCCGTCTGGCGGATGGTGTCGTTCATCCTCGAATCGGTCGTCTTCGCGCTGATCGGACTCCAGCTGCCGTTCGTCCTGCGCGGTCTGGGCCCCTACGGGGGAGCGGAGGCCGCCTGGTACGCGTTCGCGGTGTTCGCTGCGGTCGTGCTGGCCCGCTTCGTGTGGGTCTTCCCGTCGACGTATCTGCCCCGCCTCCTGTCGCGGCGCATCCGGGAACGCGAGCCCGGCGTCACCTGGGCGTCGCCCGTGATCGTCGGATGGGCCGGGATGCGCGGGGTGGTGTCCCTGGCGATCGCGTTCTCCATCCCGCTGACCGTCGAGCACGGCGAGCCGTTCCCCGAGCGGAACCTCGTCCTCTTCCTCACCTTCACTACGGTGATCGGCACACTCGTCGTACAGGGACTCACCCTCGCTCCGCTGATCCGCCTCCTGAAGATGCCCAAGCGCGACGTGTACGCCGAGACGCTCGCCGAGGCGCAGGCGCAGAGCGAGGCGTCGTCGGCCGCCGAGGCGCGGCTGGAGGAGCTTCTCGCCGATCCGCGCAACGCGCTGCCGCAGCCCCTCGCGGACCGGCTGCGGACCGTTCTCGACAGGCGCCGCAACGCCGTGTGGGAACGCCTGGGCTCGGTCAACGAGGAGACCGGGGAATCGGCGGACGACACGTACCGCCGTCTCGCCGGCGAGATGATCGCCGCGGAACGGACGGTCTTCGTGGAACTGCGCGACCGGCGGCGCATCGACGACGAGATGCTGCGCACCCTCATGCGCCGGCTGGACCTGGAGGAGGCGGCGGCCTACCGGGCGGAGTCCGGCTGACCCGTGATGACCGCCGCGACGGTAGTGCCGGGCGGGAAGGCGCCCTCGGCGGCGAGGGTGGTCAGTCCGTACAGCATCTTGGCCACATAGAGCCGTTCGACGGGCAGGCCGTGCCGGTCCTCGAAGTCGGCGGCGAACGCTTCGAGTCCTGGGGTGGTACGGGCGTACCCGCCGCAGTGGAAGCGGTCGTCCAGCGCCCAGTCGCCGGCGGGGGCGCCGAACGCGGCCTCCTGGAGGGCGCGTATCGCGTCGCCGAGGAAGCCGCCCCTGAGCACGGGGAACCCGATGACGCGCTGCCCGGGGTCCAGCCCCGCGGCGAGCCCGGCGACGGTGCCGCCGGTCCCGCAGGCGACGCCCACGACGTCCGCCGCGCCCCGCAGCTCCCGCCCGAGCGCCACGCATCCCCGTACGGCGAGGGCGTTGCTGCCGCCCTCGGGAACGACGTGGACGCCGTGCGCGGGGGCGGCGGATCCGCCTCGCCCCGCGGCGGCCCCGGCCTCCGCCACGACGGCGGCCAGCACGTCCGGTTCCGCCTTCGCCCGGTACGTCGCCCGGTCCACGAAGCGCAGCAGCATGCCATCCGCAACGCACCGGGCGAGGGAGGGGTTCAGGGGCCGCCCGGCCAGCTCGTCGCCCCGTACGACGCCGATCGTGGGAAAGCCCAGCAGGCGCCCGGCGGCGGCCGTCGCCCGCAGATGGTTCGAGTACGCGCCGCCGAACGTCAGCACCGTGCGCCCGCCCGCCGCGCGGAGGTTCGGCTCCAGCTTGCGCCACTTGTTGCCCGGCAGGTCCGGGTGGATCAGGTCGTCGCGCTTGAGCAGCAGCCGTACCCCGTGCCGGCCGAAGCGCTCGTCCTCGACCGCCCGCAGCGGCGACGGCAGGCGCGGCCGCAGGAGGGAGAGGTCGAGCGCTTCGGGGGTCATGCACCCATTGTCGCCACAGCGTGCACAGGTGGCGCAGGGGTCACGGTTGTCGCGCGGGGCTCACGCGAGGCGGTCCTGGATGCGCGCGCGCATCGTGTTCATCGAGAATCCGAGGGGATCTATCTTGCCCGGCTGCCATTCGCGGTGACCGATCACCGAACGGGAGTTCCACCCGTGGTGCCGGCAGACCGCGGCCGCCGCCCGCTCGATCGCGTCGAGCTGGGCCTCGGGCCACGGGTCCTCCCCGTCGCCGAGGTTCTCGCACTCGAAGCCGTAGAAGTGCCGGTTTCCGTCGGTGTTGGACTCGTTGTCGCGCGGCAGGGTCCGCTCGGCGATGACGGCGCGCAGGACGTCGTCGTCGCCCATCCCCGCGTGGTTGGCACGGCCGTACCCGACCAGGTGGACGGTTCCGTTCTTGGCGATCACGCCGTGGCAGAGCGGGCCGGGGAGTCCCGCGTAGCCGTCCCGGCAGATGCGCACGGTCTTCGCCGTGCCGGAAGTGACGGTGTGGTGGATCATCACGCCGTGCACGGGCCCCCAGGGGCCCACGTGGTTGCGGTTGTGCGTACGCCAGTCGCCGACCTGGACGACGCTGATGCCTTCGTCTCTCAGTACGTCGAGGAATCTGCTCGCGGACATGGGTGAGGCCATGACCGCCTCCTTAGGTGAGTCGCGCACCATCTCGTACCGATGGCTTACCCGAACTCGGCTGCCACGACTACGTGTTCGGGCGCCGTACGAGTCGATCCGGACAACTTCCGCACCCGTCGCCCGCCCCGGCGTCGTGCGACATGCCCAGCGCTCCGGTGATCTAGTCACACTCTTTTGTGTAATGGCGCTGCCACTGTCCGTACTGAAAGGCTCCTCGATGCAGGTCAGCACATGTATCGAGAGGGAGTCAGATGTCGGTCGAGGCAGGTTCCGAGATCCGCACAGAGCAGGCTAAGCCGCAGCAGAGTCTCGGCACGGCCGCAGCGCGGAACTTGGCCACCACCACCAAGTCCGCACCGCAGATGCAGGAGATCACCTCCCGGTGGCTGCTGCGGATGCTGCCGTGGGTCCAGGTCCAGGGCGGTACGTACCGGGTGAACCGCCGGCTCAGCTACGCGGTGGGCGACGGACGGGTGACCTTCGTGCAGACCGGGGAGCGCGTCGAGGTCATCCCGGGGGAGTTGAAGGAGCTTCCGGCGCTGCGCACCTACGGGGACGACGAGGTGCTGGCCGAGCTGGCGCAGCGCTGCGAGCAGCGGGAGTTCGCGGCGGGCGAGGTGATCGCGACCGCCGGTGAGGCCGCGGACACGGTCTACCTGCTGGCCCACGGCCGGGTCGAGAAGGTCGCGGACGGCGCGTACGACGCCGAGGCGGTGCTCGGTGTCCTCGCCGACGGGGCCTACTTCGGCGACCAGGCCCTCGTCGAGGAGAACGGCACCTGGACGTGCTCGGTCCGCGCCGCCACCGCGTGCACGGTGCTGACGCTCTCCCGGCAGTCCGTCATGACGCTCGCCGACCGCGCAGAAACGTTGCGTGACCACCTGACGCGCGTACGGTCGCTGCCCCGCCAGCGCACCAACAAGTACGGCGAGGCGCCCATCGACCTGTCCGCCGGCCACGTGGGCGAGCCCGTCGTCCCGCACACCTACGTCGACTACGACGCAGCGCCCCGCGAGTACGAACTGAGCGTCGCGCAGACGGTCCTGAAAGTGCACAGCCGGGTCGCGGACCTCTACAACCAGCCGATGAACCAGACCGAGCAGCAGTTGAGGCTCACCGTCGAGGCGCTGCGCGAGCGCCAGGAGCACGAGCTCGTCAACCACCGGGAGTTCGGGCTGCTGCACAACTGCGACTACGGGCAGCGTCTCCAGCCGCACGACGGCGTGCCCGGCCCGGACGACATGGACGAGCTGCTGTCGCGGCGGCGCGGCTCCAAGATGTTCCTCGCCCACCCCCGCGCCATCGCCGCCTTCGGCCGGGAGTGCAACAAGCGCGGTCTGAACCCGGAGACCGTGGAGATCGGCGGCAGCCGCGTGCCCACCTGGCGCGGCGTCCCCATCTTCCCGTGCAACAAGATCCCGATCAGCGACGCCCGTACGACCTCGATCATCTGCATGCGTACGGGCGAGGCCGAGCAGGGCGTCGTCGGACTCCAGCAGAGCGGCATCCCGGACGAGATCGAGCCCAGCCTGTCGGTCCGCTTCATGGGCATCGACGAGCAGGCGATCATCCGTTACCTGGTCACGGCGTACTACTCGGCGGCCGTCCTGGTGCCGGACGCCCTCGGCGTCCTGGAGAACGTCGAGATCGGCAGGTGGCGCTGACCGGCACAGGCCCGGGCGGCCGGGCGCCCCGGACCGGGGCGCCGCACGACACTGCTGGAGGAAGTGACCCGTGACCATGACCAGAGCGGAAGCGGCCCCGGCCGACGGGCGTGAGGCGGCCGCCCTCCTCGAACGGGCCCGCCGTACCGTCGACCCCCACCTGCGCGCGGGCGTGCAGAGCCTGCCCGCGTCCATACGGCGGATCGCGCGGTACCACTTCGGCTGGGAGCAGGCCGACGGCACGCCGGCGGCGGGTCAGTCCGGCAAGGCCATCAGGCCCGCCCTGGTCCTCGCCGCCACCGAGGCCCTCGGCGGGGACCCGGCGCAGGCGGTGCGGGCGGCGGCGGCCGTGGAGCTGGCGCACAACTTCACCCTGCTCCACGACGACGTCATCGACGAGGACCCGACCCGCAGGAACCGGCCCACCGCCTGGACGGTCTTCGGTGTGCCGGACGCCATCGTCGGCGGGGACGCGATGTGCGCCCTCGCGCTGCGGCTGCTGGCCGAGGACCCGCACCCGGCGGCGGCCCGCGCCTCGGCACGGCTCGCCGCCTGCATCATCGAGCTGTGCGCGGGGCAGCAGTCCGACTGCGCCTTCGAGCGGCGCGGCCCGCGGGACGTGTCGCTCGACGAGTGCCTCGTCATGGCCGAGGCGAAGACCGGGGCCCTGCTGGGCTGCGCCTGCGCCCTCGGCGCGCTCTACGCGGGCGCGGACGAGGACGAGGTCGAGGCCATGGACGCCTTCGGGCGGCAGGCCGGGCTGGCCTTCCAGCTCATCGACGACCTCATCGGCATCTGGGGCGACCCCTCCCACACGGGGAAGCCCGCGGGCGCCGATCTGGTCGCCCACAAGAAGTCCCTCCCCGTGGTGGCGGCGCTGACCGCCGACAACGAGGCCGCCGCCGAGCTCGCCGCCCTGTACACGGGGCCGCTGGACGAAGCCGCCGTCCTGCGGGCGGCCGACGCCGTCGACCGGGCGGGCGGCCGGGACTGGGCGCAGGAGCACGCGGCGGACCGGATGGCCCGGGCCGTGCAGCACCTGTCCCGCGCGGCGCCCGATCTCAAGGCGGCGGAGGATCTGCTCTCCCTCGCGGAGTTCGTCACCCGCAGGACCCGCTGACCGGGGGACATCGGGGGACAGCGGAGGGGGACAGCGGGGGCAGGGGGATGCGGTGACGGGCGTCCGGGGGAAAACCCCCGGACGCCCGTCGGCTCAGAAGCGCCAACACAAGGATAAGACACGTCAGTTCGAACGACAGCATCTGATGCATCAGATAAGGAGAGAAGAGGCCGGACCGTGGGCGTGGAGATACGACAGGCGGGGGAGAGCGACCGTGAGGCGCTCGTGGGGCTGCTGGACGCGGCCTTCATGGACGACCCGGTGAGCAGCTGGGTCTTCCCCGACCGGGCGCACCGCGGCCGCGTGCACGGCACGTTCCTCGGCGTCTTCCTCGACGTGGCCCTGCGGGACGGCCGGGTCGACGTGACGGAGGACGGCTCGGCCGCGGCGCTGTGGCTCCAGGTGCCGGCCGGGGCGCCGCAGGAGGAGGACGACACTCCGGTGCGCATGCGCGAGACCGCCGACCCCACCAACGAGCGCGCCGAGCTCATCGGCCGGCTGACGGGCGCGGTCCATCCGCACGACCGCGCGCACGAGTACCTGCTGCTCATCGCGGTGTCCCCGGACCGTCAGGGCGAAGGGCTCGGCACCGCGCTGATCCAGCCGGTCCTCGACCGCTGCGACCGCGACGGCGTACCGGCCTATCTGGAGGCGAGCAGCGCGCGCAGCGCCAAGCTGTACGAACGGCTCGGCTTCGCCTTCACCGGCCGCACGGTCGACCTGCCCGACGGCCCCCACATGTGGCCCATGTGGCGCGAACCGGTGCGCTGAGCGCCGTACCGCGGTTCGGCCTCCGCTTTCCACGGGATGAGCGCGGCTCCTCGGGTCGAGCCCCGACACGCCCCCCGTAAACCGCCTTATGCCGCAAGCCCCTTGCCTAACCACTACGGGTGAGGCACTATGGCCGACGTGGTTTCGGGGGGAGGTCGGTCCACGGCCTCTCCGCGGTTCGACCGCACGCCCTGTCTTTCGACCAGAGGATCGGTTTGCGCAAGCTCACGTACTACGTCGGTATGTCCATCGACGGTTTCATCGCCGGGCCCGGCGGCGAGGTCGACTTCTACCCGTTGAGCGAGTCCTTCATGAAGGACTTCCTGGTCGGCGAGTACCCCGACTGCCTCCCCACGCACGTACGGCAGCACTTGGGCGTCGACGATCTCGACAACAGGCACTTCGACACGATGCTCCAGGGGCGCGCCACGTACGACGCGGCACTGGAGCTGGGGATCACCAGCCCGTACAGGCACCTGCGGCAGTACGTCGTGTCGCGCAGCCTGGACACGTCGATCGACCCCGACATCGAGGTCGTCGCCGGTGACGTCGCCGCCAAGGTCCGTGAACTCAAGCAGGAGGACGGCCTCGGGATCTACCTCGCGGGCGGGGCGGATCTCGCCGCGCAACTGCTGGAGGAGATCGACGAAATGGTCCTCAAGGTCTACCCGGTCGTGGCCGGTTCCGGTGTCCCGTTGTTCTCCGCCGAGTTCGGCGTGTTCGCCTTCGCGCTCGAATCGACCCGGACCTTCGACAACGGCACGATCGTGCTGAAGTACGTCAAGCAGCGCTAGCGCCGGGCCCGTTCGGGTGCCTCGCCCGAACGGGCTAAAGTCCGGGTCATGACAGGAGAGCCGTGGGCCGGCTGGTATCGCGACCGCAGGGGTTCCGTCGCCGTCCACTTCACGACGGACGGGCAGCGGCTGCGCACCCGCATCAGGGGAGTCGACTTCGAGGGTGACAGCTTCGACGCCCTCGACCCGACGGCCGGACCGCCCGCCGGGGAGGCGGGGTTCGCGCTGTCGGGCGGCTCGCTGTGCGACTGCATACTGGAGTGGGACATTCCGGTCCCGGTGTACGCCGAAGGGCGGGTGCACCGGGCCACGCTCAGCTGCCTCCTCACGCTGGGCAAACCGCTTCCGAACGGCGGCGTCGACCGCGAACACCTCGCCCTGACCCTGCACTTCGACGGGGCGGCATACGCCTCGGAGCGTGCGGAGAACGACTTCGAGCACGCGCTGACGGTCATCCAGCGGCAGCTGCCGGCCGGGGCGTACCTCCGGGCGTGCATCTCGTGTGCCTTCTCCGACTACCACCCGTTCGGCAGCGGGATGTTCGGCAACCTCGCCTGCTTCCGCAGGACCAAGGATGCCTACCGGACGGTCGAGGGCAAGCAGGACCTGTTCGACCTGTGGGACCTGCGGTCCGGTTTCGTCCAGGAGACCTGGGCGTGCGCGGACTTCGAGCGCAGGCCGGCGCAGGGGCCCGGGACGGGATACCGGGGCCCGTTCCCGTTCGTGCACGAACAGGCCACCGCGACGGCCGCCGGAAGCCCGGCCGCCGGACCGGTGGTCGCCCGGACGGCCGCGCGCCCGCTCTCGTAGCGCGGCAGGGCGATGCCCCGTACGCCGTACGCGTACGGGGCACCCGGGAGCGGACCGGTCAGGAGGCGTCGGCCGGGACGAAGCCGTTCTGCCAGAGCTGGTTGACGCGCCTGCGCTCGCGCAGGTCGGGGGTCGCGTTCTGGCAGGAGGTGCCGGGACCGCCGCCGGACATCAGCTCGCTGCACGGACCCGAGTAGTGGTCGGGCAGCCCCAGCACGTGGCCGGTCTCGTGGGACGTGACGCGGGTCGAGTTGTACTGCTGGTTCTGGCGGTAGTCCAGGAAGATGTACCCGTTGCCGTGGCCGTCGGTGCTGGCGTACGAGCCGCGGGGGTCGTTGCCCTCCCGGTACACGAAGTCGGGGTTCGAACCCTCCTGGAGCTTCACGTTGACGACGGAGCTGTTCCAGATCTGGGTGCTCCTGGCTATCTGCGTGCGGAAGGTCGGCGCGCTCGCCGCCGAGTAGACGACGGTGACGGCCAGGGCGCCGGGGTTCGCCGCGCGCTTCTCGGCGACCGACTTCTTCACGGCGTCGAAGAAGGCCCTGTTGGCGGCGGCGTTCTCCTTGGACCGCTCGTACGAGACGTAGGAGACGGACGCGTCGGACGAGGCGGGGGCGGCCGAAGGCGCCGCCGCGGCGGGCGCGGCGCCGAGGGTCGCGGCGGCGAGGCCGAGGCCGAGGGCGGTGGTGAGGAGGGTTCTGGGGTGCCGCTTCTTCATGTGGGGGGCTCCTACTCGTTCCGTTCATGTCAAACGGGTGGGTAGGGAGAGTGTCGGGGCCCCCGGCCCGGCCGCGGATGATGCCAACCGGTGATAGCGCGAGCGCATCACCCCGGCCAACTCCCGCCGAAGCAGGGGTGATTCCTGTGCGTATGGAGTCTGGTGCGGCTCCGGCGGACCGCCTTAGGGTCGGGGCATGGAGCTTGAGGTCAGGCACCTTCGCGCGCTGTGCGCCATCGCCGACACCGGCAGTCTGCACAAGGCCGCCCGTACGCTCGGAATGAGCCAGCCGTCCCTGACCACGCAGCTCCGCCGGATCGAGAACGCCCTGGGCGCTCAGCTGTTCTCCCGCGAACGCACCGGATGCCGGCCGACGCCGCTGGGGCGGGCGGTGCTCAGCAGGGCGCGTCCGCTCGTCGAGCAG
Source organism: Streptomyces sp. NPDC054887 (assembly GCF_053610585.1). Taxonomy (NCBI): domain Bacteria; kingdom Bacillati; phylum Actinomycetota; class Actinomycetes; order Kitasatosporales; family Streptomycetaceae; genus Streptomyces; species Streptomyces sp. NPDC054887. The sequence goes on from NZ_JBSGYQ010000025.1 coordinate 60,317, forward strand.
ATGAACGCCCTCGTGGCCGACACGAGGGCGGCGGCCCGCTCGTCGGGCGGCCCGCACCTGCGGATCGGGGCCACCGCCAGCCGGGTCCTCGGCGGATGGCTGCGGCGGCTCCGTACGCGGCTGCCGGAGACCGGCACCTCCCTGCACGTCGACGTGTCGGCCCACACGCTGCTGGGCCTGGTCGCGGCGGGGCAGCTCGACGTCGCCTTCGTGCACGAGGTGGAGGGGTCCGCGCTGCGCGTGCCGGCCGGCCTCGACCAGCGTGTGCTGGTTGAGCGGGAACCGCAGTTCATCGCGATGTCACGGGACCATCCGGCGGCCGGCCGGTCCGTGGTGGACCTGACCGACCTGGCGGCCGACCGCTGGATGATCGACCCGACCGTGGACGGCGAATGGGACGGCGTGCGGCGCGTGTTCGACGCGGCCGGTCTCGATCCGCCCGTCCTGCGCGGCGACTACCACACGGCGACCTCGCTGATCGTCATGGGCGAGGCCGTCGCCCCCTGCCAGCCGACCTCGGGGCCGCGCGACGACATGGCGATCCGCCCGCTGCGGGGCGACCCGCTCGCCGTACGGCTGCTGCTCGTGTGGCGGCCGGGCTTCCCCGAGGCGGCGGGGGTGTACGCCGACCTGGAGGCGGCGTACCACGACGCGGCGATGCGGGCCCCCGGATACCGGCAGTGGCTGCTGCGCGAGGAGAACCGCCTGCCGGCGGGAAGTGCGGTGGCCTGACGGCGGGCCACTGCGCCCCCTCGGCGGCGCCCCGGGGCGTGTCCGTGCTGGTGCCAATGGCCGTACGCAGGAATGCCGCCCGGCGGCGGCCCGTCGAGGCTGTAGGGGGCGGATGCCACCGCCGCCCACCGGGACGCAGGACGCACCAGCGAAGGGCACTCCTCATGACCCCAGCAATCGCCGTCACCGGAGCGAGCGGCCGGATCGGCGGAGCCGTCGCCCGGCGGCTCGCCGGAGCCGGAGTCTCCCAGCTCCTCCTCGGCCGCGACCCCGCACGCCTGCCGGACCTGCCCGGCGCGGTGAAGGCGGGCCCGGCGTCCTACGGCGACGCCGCGGCGATGAGCGCCGCGGTGGACGGCGCCGGGACGCTGTTCCTCGTCTCCGCGCACGAGAACCCCGACCGGGTGCGCAGCCACAAGAGCGCCGTCGACGCCGCCCTCGCGGCCGGGGTGGAGCGGATCGTGTACGTGTCCCTGCTCGGCGCGGCGCCGGACGCGACGTTCACCTTCGCCCGCGACCACTGGCACACCGAGCAGTACATCCGCTCCACCGGCGTACGCCACACCTTCCTGCGCGACGGCTTCTACCAGGCCGCGTTCCCCGCCATGGCGGGGAAGGACGGCGTGATCCGGGGCCCGGCCGGCGACGGGCGGGTCTCGGCCGTCGCGCACGACGACATCGCGGACGCGGCAGCCGCCGTGCTCCTCGCCGAGCTGGAGGACCTCGACAGTCACGACGGGGCCACCTACGAGCTGACCGGCCCGCAAGCCCTGTCCCTCGCCGGGATCGCGCGCGAGCTGAGCCGTGTCGCGGGCCGCCCGGTGACGTACGTACCGGAGACGCACGAGGAGGCGTACGCGTCACGGGAGCGGTTCGGCGCCGAGCCGTGGGAGGTCCAGGGGTGGGTCTCGTCGTACGAGGCCATGGCGAACGGTGAGCTGGCGGCGGTCTCCGACGCGGTGCCCCGCCTCACCGGCCGCCCGGCGACGGCGTTCGCCGACTTCCTCCGCGAGAATCCGGCCACCTGGCGGCACCTCGCCGGCTGAAGCCGCTGAGCCGGTCGGGGGCCGCCGGGCCGGTTAGGGTCCGTGGCCATGGGGACGCGTATGCGGGTGGACACGGACGAGCGCAGGGCACGGCTGGGGCGGCGGCACCGGCTGGCGGCGGAGGCGCGCGCGGACGACCCCGTGGAGGTGGCCCGCGACCTGGTGGCGCTGCACGGCACCGACCCGTCGTCGGTCCACCTGGGCGCGCTGGCGCGGATGCGTACGGGCGGCGTCGCGGACGTCGAGCGGGCGCTGTACGACGACCGCTCGCTGCTGCGGCTGCTCGCCATGCGCCGCACCGTGTTCGTCACCTCCCTCGACGTCGCGCCCGTCCTCCAGGCGGCGTGCTCGCGCCAGGTCGCCGCACGCGAACGGCGCCGGCTGCTGGACGTCCTGGCCGAAACGGGCGTGGCCGCCGACGCGGCCGGCGTCGAGAAGTGGCTCGCCGGCGCCGAGCGGGCGGCGCTCGCCGCGCTGGAGGCCGGCGGTGAGGTCACGGCCGCCGAACTCGCGGCGGCCGACCCCCGGCTGGGCACCGAGATCGTCCTGTCCAGGGGCAAGCCGTACGAGGGCCGTCAGAAACTGGCCAGCCGTCTGCTCCTGCTGCTGGCGGCCGAAGGACTCGCGGTGCGGGGCAGGCCGCGCGGATCGTGGACGTCCCACCAGTACCGCTGGTCGCCCCTGACCCGGTGGTGCCCCGACGGTCTCGCCGCGTGGGACACCCGCGAGGCGGAGGCCGACCTGGCCGGGCGCTGGCTGCGCACCTTCGGTCCCGGCACGGCCGACGACCTGCGCTGGTGGACGGGGTGGACCAAGGCGCAGGTCAAGCGCGCACTGGCCGCGCTGGGCGCCGTCGAGGCCGACCTGGAGGGCGGGGGCACCGGCCTGCTGCTGCCCGACGACCTCGACCCGACGCCCGCCCCCGAGCCCTGGGCCGCGCTGCTGCCCGCACTCGACTCGACGCCGATGGGCTGGCACACCCGCGACTGGTACCTCGGCGAGCACGCGCCCCGCCTCTTCGACCGCGCGGGCAACATCGGCCCCTCCGTGTGGTGGAACGGACGGATCGTCGGCGGCTGGGCCCAGGACTCCACGGGCGAGATCGTCTGCCGCTACCTGGAGGACGTGGGCCGCGACGCCGAGGCGGCCGTACGCGCGGAGGCCGAGCGCCTGGCCCCGCTGCTCAGGGGCGTACGCCTGACGGCGCGGACGCGCGGCAAGACCTGGCTGGAGCAGGAACTGACGGCGTGACCGCCCCGGCGGCGGGCTCGGTACGGGCCGGAGCGCGGCCGGCGAGGAAACCGACGGCGTGACCGCCCCGCGTCAGGCTCCGGCCGGCCGCCCCGCCGGCCGCCCCGGCGGCCGCCCCGGCGGCCGCCCCCGTACAGCTCAGAGCGCCATCTCGTACGTGATCTCCTCCGTCGGGCACTCCGCCACCATGTTTTGCAGCGCCGCCAACTCCGCGGAGTCCAACGACAGCTTCCAACGCGCTTTCACCGCCGCCCACTCGGCGATGTAGCGGCAGTCCGCGCTGTCGTCGGACGGCTCCCAGCGCGCCGGATCCCGGTCGCCCTTGAGGCGCTTCTCGGTGGCGGTCACGGCCGCCAGCACCCGTGGATCGCCCAGGTCGTTCGCGAACCGCTCCCGTTCCTCGTCGGTCCACGCCGACGCCCCGCTGCGCCACGCCTCCGCGAGCGGCACCAGGTGGTCGACGTCGAGGGCGCCGGCGCCCACGTGGTCCCGCTTGTCGTAGTACGAGTGCCACACGCCACCCGTGATGGTGCACCGCCCGTCGACGGCGGGCGGGGTGGTCGCCTCCGCGATGATCACCTCGGCCCGGGTGTCGCAGCCGTCCTGGTCGGGGTCGGTCCAGTGCCGGAACTTCCCGGCGGCGTACCCGGTGCTGTCCTCGACGGCCACCGGCAGCATCTCGATGATCCGCTCGACCGTGCTGGTGACCGTGTCGCCGGGCGCGGCCCCGGCGCCGGGCGCGCCCCCGGCGAGGATCGCGGTGGCGGTGAGGAGCGTCGACAGCAGGAAACCCAGCTTGCGCATACGAATCCCTCCCTCTCGTACGGACGGACCAGTACTACCGGCACCTGTCACCCGGACACGCCGCAGAACCGGGACGAATCACCCGCACGGGTCACACCGGCTCCCGGGTGCGAGCACGGGGCCGCCGCCGCTCGACAACTGCCTTTCGCGCACACCTTCCACGCGGCACCATGTCTGTGGTGAGAACGCGGCAGCGGGACTTTCTGGCGGTGGCGCCGCAGTACAGCCCGACCCGGGAGCTGCTCTCGGCGGCGGCCCTCCGCCGGGGAATGCCCGTCGAGGTGCTGCCTCCCGGCCGGCCGGTGACGAGCGGGAGGGGCGGCGGCCACTACTACGGCGGTCCCGGGTTCGCGGCGGGTGTCGCCGACGCCCTGGGAGTCGCACTCCTCGAACCGGCCGGTGCGTGGCTGTCCGGCCTGCCCCGGGAGTTCACCCGGCGGCGGATCGTGACGACGACCCTGGCCGATGCCCGGCGCCTGACCCGGCCGGCGTTCGTCAAGCCCCCGACGGCGAAGACCTTCCCGGCCGCCGTGTACGCGGACGGCAGCCGCCTGCCCGGCGTACTCGCCGCTGACACGGCGGTGCAGATCAGCGACGTGGTGAGCTGGAAGTCGGAGTTCCGGCTGTACGTCCTGGACGGCGAAGTCCGTACGGGATCGCAGTACGCCACCTACGGGCAGCTCGACGCGGCGCCGCTGGCCGGCCACCGGGAGCGGAAGGCGGTCGTGTCCTTCGCGGAACGCCTGCTCGCCGTGTGCGGTCGTACGCTGCCCAGCGCGGTGGTGCTCGACGTCGGCCTCCTGACCGCGCCCGCGGGCGGCGCCGACGGCGGGTGGGCGGTGGTCGAGGCGAACATGGCCTGGTTCAGCAACTGCTACGCCGCCGACCCCGACCGCGCCCTGGACGTCGTCCTGCGTGCGGCCGGGCCGGGTGCGCGACTGCCGCACCGGGACCGGCCGTTCCGCTCGGCCGGGGAACGGCGGTGAGCCGGGGCCGGTGTGCGCGGCCCGCCGGACACGACGACAGCACCCGGCTCCGCGCGGATGCCGGGTGCTGTCGAGTGGTGCGAGGTGCCGGAAGGCGACCGGGTGGGTCAGGCCTTCTTGGTCTCCCAGAAGATCTTGTCGATCTGGGCGATGTAGTCCAGCGCCTTCTGGCCCGTCGCCGGGTCGGTCGAGGCCTTGGCGGCGCTGAGCGCCTTGAGGGCGTCGTTGACGAGCTGGTGCAGCTCCGGGTACTTCTCGAAGTGCGGCGGCTTGAAGTAGTCGCTCCACAGCACCGAGACGTGGTGCTTGGCGAGCTCCGCGCGCTGCTCCTTGATGACCGTGGCGCGCGCCTGGAAGTGCGCGTCGTCGTTGGCCTGCATCTTTTCCTGCGTGGCCTTGACCGACTCGGCCTCGATGCGGGCCTGGGCCGGGTCGTACACGCCGCAGGGCAGGTCGCAGTGGGCGCTGACCTTCACCTTGGGGGCAAACAGGCGGGAGAGCATGTAAGAGCTTCCTTCCTCGTGATCGTCTTCTCAGGTGGGACATTACTCCGTGAGAGACGCGTTTTGGCGGGTGCCCCCTAGGGCTTAGGTCAAAAGTCCAGGGCGAGTATGGGACTGGTGGAGGATCGGACCGGGAGGTGCCGGATGGTGGAGCACGGGTGGGAGCCGACCGCGATGTTCGGGGTCGCCGAGGTGACGGGCCCGTCCATGGTGCCGACGCTGCGGCACCGCGATCAGCTGCTCGTGCACTACGGGGGGCGGTTGCGGGTGGGCGACGTCGCCGTACTGCGCCACCCCTTGCAGCAGGACCTGCTCATCGTGAAGCGGCTGGTGGACCGGCGGGACGCCGGCTGGTGGGTGCTCGGCGACAATCCGGACGCCGAGGTCGTGGACAGCAGGGCCTTCGGGGTGGTCCCGGCCGACATGGTGCTGGGCCGGGTCAGGGCGCGCTACCGGCCGATACGGGCCGGGCGTCAGCGGTCGGCCGTGGTGGTGCTCTCCTGGCTGGTTTCCGCCGTACGGCCGGTGCTCGCCGACCGGTCGGTCTCCAGGCGCTTGCGCGCCCGGTAGGCGGCGACGTTGGCGCGGGTGGCGCAGCGGTCGGAGCAGTAGCGGCGCGAGCGGTTGGTCGAGGTGTCGAGGTAGGCGTTGCGGCAGGGCGCCGCCTGGCACAGGCCCAGACGGTCCGCCCCGTGCTCGGTGAGGTGGAAGGCGAGGCCCATCGACGCGATGGCCGCGTACCCGGCGGTCGCGTTGGACGGGTGGTCCGCGAGGTGCATGTGCCAGTCGGGGCGGCCGTCCTCCTTGCGCGTCTCGTGACCGGAGATCTGCGGGCTGACCGGGAACTCCATGAGGAGCGAGTTCAGCAGGTCCACCGCGAGCGTCTCGTCGCCGCCGTCCGCCGCCTCGAAGATCGCGCGCAGGCGGGCCCGTACGGAGCGGAAGCGGGTGACGTCCGCGTCCGTGGCGCGGCGGGCCGCCGACGCGTTGCCGCCGAACAGCGCCCTTACCGCGTCCACCGACGTGAGTGAGTCCTTGTTGCGGGCCGGCTCCTCGCTGTTGACCAGGCGCAGGGCGTAGTCCGAGTAATAGGCCAGTTCCACTTGTAGTCCTTACGGGGGCGGTCTAGGGTTTCGTAATGGCTGGTTGTGCTTCGAGGGTATTACGTAGTGCGGCGGAGGAGTTCTGATGGCGGAGACGTACACGGGGTCGGCGACGGGGACGGACTGGGCGGCCTGGCAGGAGAGCTGGGACCGTCAGCAGGAGTGGTACATGCCGGACCGCGAGGAGCGGTTCCGGGTGATGCTCGACATGGTCGAGGCCCTGGTCGGCCCCGAGCCGCGGGTGCTGGATCTGGCGTGCGGTACGGGAAGTATCACGGACCGGCTGCTCAAGCGGTTCCCGAAGGCCACCAGTACGGGCGTCGACCTCGACCCGGCGCTGCTCGCCATCGCCCGGGGGTACTTCGACGGCGACGAGCGCGTCAGCTTCGTGACGGCCGACTGGAAGGATCCCCAGTGGGCCGCCGCGCTGCCGTACGGGACGTACGACGCCGTCCTCACGGCCACCGCGCTGCACTGGCTGCACACCGACGACCTGGCCGCCCTTTACGGGCAGCTGGGCGGCCTGGTCCGCTCGGACGGCGTGTTCATGAACGCCGACCACATGATCGACGAAAGCACCCCGCGCATCAACGCGGCCGAGCGCGCCCAACGGCACGCCCGCATGGACCGCGCCAGGGCAGACGGCGCCCTGGACTGGGCCGAGTGGTGGGCTCTGGCCGCCGAGGACCCCGTACTGGCCGAACCGACCGCCCGGCGCTTCGAGATCTACGGCGAGCACGCCGACGGCGACACCCCGGGCGTCGACTGGCACGTACGGACGCTGCGCGGGGCCGGCGGCTTCGGGGAGGCCCGTGCGGTGTGGCGCTCGCCCTCGGACGCGCTGGTGCTGGCGGTGAGGTGACCGCCGGGAGCGGGCACACGAAGAGGCGGTACGGACCGGGTGGTCCGTACCGCCTCCGTCGTGTCCGACTACAGCACCTTCGACAGGAACGCCTTCGTCCGGTCGTGCTGGGGGTTCGTCAGCACGTCGCGCGGGTTGCCCGACTCGACGACCACGCCGCCGTCCATGAAGACGAGCGAGTCGCCGACCTCGCGGGCGAAGCCCATCTCGTGCGTGACGACGATCATCGTCATGCCGTCCTCGGCGAGACCGCGCATCACGTCGAGCACGTCGCCCACCAGCTCGGGGTCGAGCGCCGACGTCGGCTCGTCGAAGAGCATCAGCTTCGGCTCCATGGCCAGCGCACGGGCGATCGCCACGCGCTGCTGCTGGCCGCCGGAGAGCTGCGACGGGTAGTTCTTGGCCTTGTCGGCCAGGCCGACGCGGTCCAGCAGACGCTCGGCCCGCGCGCGGGCCACCGCCTTCGCCTCGCCCTTGACCTGGATCGGGGCCTCCATGACGTTCTCGAGCGCCGTCATGTGCGGGAAGAGGTTGAAGCGCTGGAAGACCATGCCGATGTCCCGGCGGTGCGCCGCGACCTCGCTGTCCTTCAGCTCGTAGAGCTTGTCGCCCTTCTCGCGGTAGCCCACGAGACGGCCGTCGACCGAGAGCCGGCCGGCGTTGATCTGCTCCAGGTGGTTGATGCACCGCAGGAACGTGGACTTGCCGGAGCCGGACGGGCCGACCAGGCAGAACACCTCACGCGGGGCGACCTCCAGGTCGATGCCCTTGAGGATGTGGGCTGCGCCGTAGGACTTGTGTACGCCCTCGGCCTTCACCATGGCGGTCATGTCATGCCCCCCTCGGGCTCGAGAAGGACGTCAGATTGCGCCTGACCTTCTGCCACGGAGTCGGCGGCAGCGCCCGGAGCGAACCCCGGGCGTAACGGCGCTCCAGGTAGTACTGGCCGACGCTGAAGACGCTGGTCAGGACCAGGTACCAGACGGATGCCACGAGGAGCATCTCCATCACGGCGAACGAGGTGGAGCCGATGTTCTGCGCGGCTCGGGTCAGGTCGACGTACGTCACGACCGCCACCAGGGACGACGTCTTCAGCAGGTTGATGAACTCGTTGCCGGTCGGCGGCACGATCACCCGCATCGCCTGCGGCAGCACCACACGGCGCATGGTCTTGCTGTTCTTCATGCCCAGCGCGTGCGCCGCCTCCGTCTGGCCCTCGTCGACCGACTGGATGCCCGCGCGGACGATCTCCGCCATGTAGGCGCCCTCGTTCAGGCCCAGGCCCAGCAGGGCGACCATGAACGGCGTCATGACGTCGACCATCTCGTCCTTGTAGAACCCGATGTTGAGGATCGGGAAAATCAGGGCGAGGTTGAACCACAGCAGCAGCTGTACGAACACCGGAGTGCCGCGGAAGAACCAGATGTAGAGCCAGGCGACCGCGCCGGTGACGGGGTTCTTCGACAGTCGCATGACCGCGAAGACGACACCGAGGACCAGGCCAATGGCCATCGAAAGCACGCTGATCAGCAGCGTGCGGCCCATGCCTTCGAGGATGCGCTGGTCGAAGATGAAGTCACCGACCGTGCCCCACTGCACGTTGCCCTGCGAAAACGCGTAGACCAGCATGCCGAGCAGCGCGATCACCACGACGCCGGAGACCCAGCGGCCCCAGTGCCGAACCGGAATGGCCTTGATCTGCTCGGGCGGAGCGGTGGAAGCGGGGGTGGCCTCCGCCTTGGCGACCGCCGAGTCCTCGGGTGGCTCTTCGGCGGGCGCCTTGTCGAACTTGTCAGTCACAGTGACTGCCCTTCAGTGAACACTTGAGGCGAGAACGCCAGATTTACTTGCCGGCGTTGACGGTCGCCTCGGTGACGGCGCTGTTCTTGACGTCCCACTTCTCCAGGACCTTCTCGTACTCGCCGTTCTTGATGATCGCGTCCAGGGCCGCCTTGATGGCGTCGCGGAGCTCCGTGTTGTCCTTGTTCACCGCGATGCCGAACGGGCCGGCGCCGATCTGGCCGCCGGCGACCTCGAAGTCCTTGCCGCCGCCGGCGGTCTTCGCGATGTGGGCCGCGACCGGGTAGTCGTTGAGGTCGGCGACGGCGCCACCGATCTTCACGCGGGTCTGCGCCTCGGCGTCCGTGTCGAACGCGGAGATCTCAAGCTTCTTGTCACCGCACTTCTTGGCCTGGTCCTTGAAGGTGTCCTCGTAGATCGTGCCGCGCTGGACGGCGACCTTCTTGCCACAGAGGTCGTCCAGAGACTTGATGTTCTCCGGGTTGCCCTTCTTGACCAGCAGGGAGACGCCCGAGTTGAAGTAGTCGACGAAGTCGACGCCCTCGCCGGCCTTCTTGCCCTTGTCGTCCAGGCCCTCCTGGCGGGCCTTGGTGTCGCTCATGGCCGACATGACGACGTCCTGGCGGCCGGTGTTCAGCGAGGTGATCAGGCCGTCGAAGGTGCCGCTGGTGAACTTGAACTCGACGCCGAGCTCCTTGCCGAGGGCGGCGGCGATGTCGGGGTCGATGCCGACGATCTTGCCGCCCTCCTCGTACTCCATCGGGGCGTAGGCGGCGTCCGTGCCGACCTTGATCACACCGGCGTCCTGGTACTTCTTCGGCAGCTTGTCGAAGAGCGGGGCGCTGGACGACTTCGTGCCCTTGGTCTCATCGGCGTCCGAGCCGGACCCGGTCTGGTCGCCGCAGCCGGCGAGCAGCAGGGCACCGGCGACCGCGATCGCGCCGACCGCGGCTGTCCTGGACTTGGTGGCGGTCGTACGACGGGTGGTACGTGCGGTCATGGTTGGTTCCTCCGGCGAGAAAGGGGAGTGGCCTGGGAGGTCGGGCACACTACTTCGAGTATCGCGACCTCGTGTGATTACGGCATCTTGCCATTCGGACTAGCCCATTCAGGGCTCCAGCTATGTCAAAATCGGGTAACGGGTGACCCCCGAATCTCAACGGGCCGGTACATCAAGGCCGGACCTTCTGTTGAGCACTGCCATTTCGGCCGGAAAATCTGCGGTCCGTCTCGCCATTTGGATCTGATTCATGCCACCAATCGGACTTGTCCCCACATGCGGGCATGAGTCGTACCGCCGCGGTGATACGGGCTCGTCGCCGATGCCGCCGATCAGGTAGAAAAGACGGTTACACCCCTCATCCGGGGCTCAGGGCGCGTGTGCGGCGCGCCCGCGCGTACGTACCTCCTCTCTGTCAGGGCGGGCCAACCGCCCAGCGCAGGGAACGGACGCGGTGCCCGCCCACCCCTCCTCAACCAGGAGCGGCCACCCTCAACTGATGAAGACTTAAGGGGTAAAACGAATGGCAGCGGAGATCGTCAATCCTCGCAGCGACAGCAGTGCGGACAGGACTATGGACAGCAACACGGGCAACAGTGCGGAAGGGGCTCCGGAGGAGCCCTTCGATCCGGCCTTCGCCCTGCACCGCGGTGGCAAGATGGCCATCCAGGCGACCGTTCCGGTGCGCGACAAGGACGACCTGTCCCTCGCGTACACGCCGGGCGTCGCCAAGGTGTGCAGCGCGATCGCGGAGCAGCCCGATCTGGTCAACGACTACACCTGGAAATCGAACGTCGTGGCCGTCGTGACGGACGGCACGGCGGTGCTCGGGCTCGGTGACATCGGCCCCGAGGCCTCGCTCCCCGTCATGGAGGGCAAGGCGATCCTCTTCAAGCAGTTCGGCGGCGTCGACGCGGTGCCGATCGCGCTCGCGACGACCGACGTGGACGAGATCATCGAGACCGTCGTGCGGCTCGGCCCGTCCTTCGGCGGCGTGAACCTGGAGGACATCTCGGCGCCCCGCTGCTTCGAGATCGAGCGCCGGCTCCAGGAGGAGCTGGACATTCCGGTCTTCCACGACGACCAGCACGGCACGGCCGTGGTCACCCTGGCCGCGCTGCGCAACGCCGCCAGGCTCACCGGCCGTACGCTCGGCGACCTGCGCGCCGTGATCTCGGGCGCCGGTGCGGCCGGGGTCGCCATCGCGAAGTTCCTGCTGGCGGCCGGGCTCGGTGACGTGGCCGTCGCCGACCGCAAGGGCATCGTCAGCCGGGACCGCGACGACCTCACGGACGTCAAGCGCGAGCTGGCCGAGATCACGAACCGGGCCGGGCTGACCGGCTCGCTGGAGACGGCGCTCGTCGGCGCCGACGTCTTCATCGGCGTTTCCGGCGGTACGGTGCCGGAGCCGGCGGTGGCGTCGATGGCGCCGCAGTCGTTCGTGTTCGCCATGGCCAACCCGAACCCGGAGGTCCACCCGGACGTCGCGCACAAGTACGCGGCGGTCGTCGCCACCGGGCGCAGCGACTACCCGAACCAGATCAACAACGTGCTGGCCTTCCCGGGGATCTTCGCGGGCGCGCTCCAGGTGCGCGCGTCGAGGATCACCGAGGGCATGAAGATCGCGGCGGCGAACGCGCTGGCGGACGTCGTCGGCGACGCGCTGGCCGCGGACTACGTCATCCCGTCCCCCTTCGACGAGCGCGTCGCTCCGGCCGTCACGGCGGCCGTGGCGGCGGCGGCTCGCGCGGAGGGTGTCGCGCGACGGTAGCCACCGGCTCCGCCTGAGACGGGCCGTGCCGTGTCCCCGCGAGGGGGCGCGGCACGGCCCGTCGCCTGTGTGGGGGGTGCGGGTGCCCCGGATTCCGCTCGCCGCTCGTGTGAGCGACGCGTGTCACACCCGTGCGTGGTTCCGTCGCGCGGCGAGCCGCCCTATCGTCATGGTCATGTTCGCCGCCTACGCCGCCCGCATCGACCGCGACCAGCCGCTGAACGGCCTCGAGCTGGGCGAGCGCCCCGCGCCCGAGGTGAGGCCCGGCTGGACCACCGTCACCGTCAAGGCCGCCTCGCTCAACCACCACGACCTGTGGTCGCTGCGCGGCGTCGGCCTGGGCGAGGAGGCTCTGCCGATGATCCTCGGCTGTGACGCAGCCGGGATCGACGCCGACGGCAACGAGGTCGTCGTGCACTCCGTGATCGGCGAGACGGGACACGGCGTGGGGCCCCGCGAGAAGCGCTCCATCCTGACCGAGAAGTACCAGGGCACCTTCGCCGAGCAGGTCACCGTCCCGGCGTGGAACGTCCTCCCCAAGCCCAGGGAGCTGTCGTTCGCCGAGGCCGCCTGCCTGCCGACCGCCTGGCTCACGGCGTACCGGATGCTCTTCACCAACGCGGGTGTGCGCCCCGGCGACAGCGTCCTCGTGCAGGGTGCGGGCGGCGGGGTCGCGACCGCTGCGATCGTCCTCGGGAAGGCGGCGGGCCTGCGGGTGTACGCCACCAGCCGCGACGAGGCCAAGCGCAAGCGGGCGGTCGAGCTGGGCGCGGTCGAGGCGTTCGAGCCGGGCGCGCGGCTGCCGCAGCGGGTGGACGCGGTGATCGAGACCGTCGGCGCCGCGACCTGGTCGCACTCGGTGAAGTCCCTGCGGCCCGGCGGCACGCTGGTCATCTCCGGCGCGACCAGCGGCCCGAACCCGCCGTCCGCCGAACTCAACCGGATCTTCTTCCTTGAGCTCAAGGTCGTCGGCTCGACGATGGGCTCCAAGGACGAGCTCGAGGACCTGCTGTCGTTCTGCGCGACGACGGGCGTACGGCCGGTCGTCGACGAGGTGCTGCCGCTGGACCGGGCCCGGGAGGGCTTCGAGCGGATGGCGGGCGGCGACCTTTTCGGAAAGATCGTGCTGACGACCTCTTGATGGACCGTCAGTTCTGCTGATGTGCTCTCCGGCACGCGACGACGACGTGCTGCCGGAGGGGTTTCCGTGGTTTCTGTGGTGTCCGTACGAGCTCGAACCGTCCGCATCTGGGCCGCTGCCGTCTGTACGGCCGCACTGGCGGCCGGGGCCCTGACCCCGGCGGCCGCCGCACGGGAGTCCGGCGGCGGTGACGCGGTCCCCCGGCTCACCGACGACCGGGGCCGCGTCCTCACCCTGCGCGGCTGGAACGTCGAGGACAAGACCCACCGCGGCGACGAGGCGCTGTCCGCCATCACGGAGAAGCACTTCCGCGACCTGCGCGGGCGCGGCTTCAACTTCGCCCGCCTGCTCGTCTTCTGGGACGACCTGGAGCCCCGGCGCGGGCGGTACAGCACGGCGTACCTCCGCAAGATCGAGCGCATTCTGGACTGGGCCGAGAAGTACGACGTGCACGTGCTGATCGACGCCCACCAGGACGTCTTCGGCCCGGCCTTCGGCCACCGCGGCATCCCGGAGTGGGCGACCCGCACCGACGGGCTGCCGTTCACGCCCAACCCCGACGACTGGTTCTCCGAGTACTTCCAGCCGGCCGTCCAGCGGGCCTTCACCCATCTCTACGAGGACCCGGACCTCCGGCGCGCCCAGGCCGCCATGTGGCGGGTGCTCGCGGACCGGTTCGCGGACCATCCGGCGGTGCTCGGGTACGACCTGATCAACGAGCCGATGGGTGAGCTGCGGGAGGGCGAGGACCTGCCGACGGCGGCCCGCCGGATCGAACGCGACCAGATCACTCCGATGCACAACCGCCTGGCCGACGCGGTCCGGTCGGTCGACCGCCACTCCTGGGTGTTCGTCGAGCCGACGCCCATCGTGGGCGAGGGCGTGCCCACCGGTCTGGGCAGGATCGACGACCCGAAGGTCGTGTACGCGCCGCACTTCTACAACACCGCGATGGAGGCGGGCGCCGACTACGACCCGGCGGCGGGCTGGATCGAGTCGTACGAGGCCGCTGTGACGGAGTACCCGCAGCGGTACCGCGTGCCGGTGGTGGTGGGCGAGTGGGGGCCGCTCAACAACGCCCTGCCGAACATGGGGCGCTTCTACCGGGACGCGCTGGCGTCCATGAACCGCTACAGCTCCGGTTGGGCGGGCTACGTGTGGTGCTACGGCGGTGGCTACTGCGCGGTGGACGCGGCGGGGGAGTTCCGTACGAACAAGGAGCAGACGGCGTCGCCGTACGCGCCCGCCGTCGCCGGGCAGCCGCGATCGCAGTCGTACGACCCGGCCACCCGCACCTACCGGCTGACGTACGTCGCCTCCGGGCGCGGCGCCACCGAGCTGTCGCTGCCCTCGCGGGCCCGCGACTGGCGGGTGCGGGTGGAGGGGCCGGCGTGGGTGCGGGCCGGGCGGATCCACGCGCGGCCGGGGGCGCGGATCTCGGTGACGGTCGAGCCTTCCTCTTCCTCTACTCCCGCTCCTGTGCCCGCGACGGCGACCGGGATGCGGTGAACGGAGGAGTGGGCGGGCTTGTCCGGTCCCGTACGGGTCTCACTCGCGTGTCGTCAACCTTGGTTGACGCCCGGCGGCTGTCAATGTAGGTTGACAGTCATGACCGATGCAACGGATCTCGCCGAGCGCGCGGGCGACCAGGACCCCCGGGTGGGGCTGCGCGCCGTCGTCGCGCTGCGGCGGCTGCTGGAGCAGCTCGAAGCCGTGCAAGTGAGAAGCGCCCGCAATCAGGGCTGGTCGTGGCAGGAGATCGCGGCCGAGCTGGGCGTCAGCCGGCAGGCAGTCCACAAGAAGTACGGGAGGCGTTGATGTTCGAGCGGTTGACGAAGAGTGCCAAGGGCGTCGTCAGGGGCGCGGTGATCCAGGCGGAACGGGCGGGCGCCGACTCGGTCACCGAGGAGCACATGCTGCTGGCCCTGCTGCACCAGGAGGGCACGCGTTCGTCCTTCGCCTTCGCCGCCCTGGGCGTCGCCGGGCGCCGTGACGAGGTCGCACGGGCGCTGGCCGAGGTGCGGCGCCGGGGCGGGCTGTCCAAGGCGGACCAGGAGGCGCTGGCCGGCATCGGCATCGATGTGGCGGAGATCGTCTCGAAGGTGGAGGAGGCGCACGGCGAGGGCGCGCTGCGGTCGGGGCGCGGCGTGCGGCGCGGCCTGCTGGGGACGCACCGACCGTTCACGCCACGGGCCAAGGCCGTGCTGGAGAACTCCCTGCGGGTGGCGCTCGGGCGGGGCGACCGGCACGTCGGCGACGAGCACCTGCTGCTCGCGCTGATCGCACAACCGGGCGCCGTCGCCGACGTGCTGGCGGAGTACGGGGCGACGTACGGAGCGGCGGAGCGCGCACTGTTCGGTGACCCGGGCGCGGCCGCGGCGGGCTGACGCGGGCCCCTGGCCGCCCGCGCCGGCGGGCTGACGAGGGCCGCCGGTGCGGGGCGGGCGGCGGCGAAGGGCGGGGCGCGGTGCACGGCCGTCGCGCAGGGGCGGGGCGCCGGGCCCGCGCCCCGTTCCCCCGCTCGTCCTCCCGGGTGGCTCCGCCCCTCCGGCGCGGCCGCCGAGGGCTGACGCGGGGCGGCCTCTCGGGAGAGCGGGCTCAACGTACGGCGATCGGCCGAGGGGCGGACGCGGTGTGCGGCCGCCCCGCAGGGCACTGGGCCCTTGGCGCGTCCCCGGTGGCTTCGCGCCCCGGCGCCCCGACTTGGACTCCCCCTACTTCTCCGGCTGCCGCAGCAGCGCCGCCAGATGGGCCGCTGTCGTGGACAGGTGCCGTCGGGCCTCCTGGAGCTGGGCCGGGGTCACGCCGTGGTCGCGGGCCGCGTCGCGGATGTCGTCCCGGAAGCGGTCGAGCAGGCGGTCCAGGTCGCGGGCCGGTTCGCCGGACCCGGGGTCCCGGGCCCATGCGGGCTCCGGAGGGGTGTCCGTACGCTCGACCTTGACGTCGGCGGTCTCCGCCGCCGGTTCCGCGGGCTGCGGCGGGCGGCCGAAGAAGCCGAACTGCTTGCTGATCTCCGCCAGGCCCTCCCGTACCCCCTTGGGCCAGTCGCCCCGCGCGAACTGCTCCTGCACCTGCTGCGCGAGCCGCTGCACCTGCTCCCGCGCCTTGTCCTGTGCCTCCTGCGCCTGGCGGCGCGCCTCCTGCGCGTCCTCGCGGGCGCGGCGGCTCTCGTCCTTCGCGCGGCGGGCCTGCTCCTTCCACTCCAGCTTGGCCTTGCGCAGTTCCTCCTTCGCCGCCCGCCACGCCTCGCTGTCCCCGAACGCGGCCTCCCAGTCGCCGCCCTTCGACGGCGACGGCGCGGCCTGCTGCCGGGTCTCGCTCGCGGCGGCCCGCATCTCGCGACGCAGCCTGCCCGCCGCGCCGCGCACGTCGTCGCGGATCTCGGCGGCCAGTCCGGAGACCGACTCGCGGATCTCCAGCTCCAGGTCGGCCAGCTCGCCGCCGCGCCCCGCCAGTTCGGCGCGTCCCGCGTCGGTGATCGAGTAGACCTTGCGGCCGCCCTCGGTGGCGTGCGTGACCAGGCCCTCCGCCTCCAGCTTGGCGAGGCGGGGGTAGACGGTGCCGGCGGACGGGGCGTAGAGGCCCTGGAAGCGCTCCTCCAGGAGGCGTATCACCTCGTAACCGTGGCGCGGGGCCTCGTCGAGCAGCTTCAGCAGGTACAGGCGCAGGCGGCCGTGGGCGAATACGGGAGGCATGTCAGAGCACCTTCTTGTCGGCGGGAGCGTCCGCTTCGTCCTGGCCGGCCGGAGCGTCCGCGTCGTGCGGGACGTCGTCGCCGGCCGGCGGGCGGCGCAGCAGGGCGATGGAGCCGGAGACGGTCGTCGCGCGGAGCCGGCCGCTGCCGGCCCCCAGCGTGCCCGTGATCCTCTTCGCCCCCCACTGGCCGGTGACGCGCAGGTCCTCGAAGGCGTTGGACACGGAACCGCTCGCCGTGTTCGCCTCGACCGTCGCGTCGGCAGGGTGCGGCAGGCGGACGGCCACCTCGCCCGAGACCGAGGTGAGGGAGATGTCGGCCGGCTTCCCGGCGGGGTCCACGTCGACGACCATGTCGCCGCTGACCGAGTCGGCCCGTACGGCGGAGCCCGAGCCGTCCACGACCGTCAGGTCGCCGGACACGGAGTGGAAGCGGAGCTCTCCGGTGACGCCCTGCGCCTCCACGCCGCCCGCGACGGTGTCGGCGCGCACGGGACCGGAGAGGCCGACGAGGGTGATGTCGCCGGTGATGCCGCGTACGTCCGTGGGGCCCGCGATCCGCGAGACGACGGCGCCCGCGCCGATGACGCCCACCGCGATGGACGCGCCGGCGGGTACGGCGAGGGAGACGACGGCGCTGCGCCGCGGGCCCTTGGGGTCGAGCCACTTGAGGAAGCCCTTCCAGGGCAGGTCCTCGTAGGTGACCGTCAGGGTGCCTTCTTCCTGGGTGACGATCAGCGGCGGGCCGTCGAGCGCGGAGACTTCGAGACGGGCGGGGCCCTCGTCGACGCCGACGACGTTCACCGTGCCGTCGACGATGCGCACGCTGAGCGCGGTCACCGGGTCCTCGAAGGTGAGCTTCTGCGGCTCGGCGACCGCCCGTGTCGGCTGGGTCATGCTTCTCCCCGATCTGGTCGGTCCGGCGCCAGGCGCCGCACAGCAACGCAACATATCGCGTCTATGTCCACTCACGATATATCGCGGCGAATCGAAGTCAAGGGCGGTGGGCCGGGGCACCGCCCACGCGAGCGGCCCACTCGTACGCGCCGTACCGGGACGGAGGACCTAGCGTGAAGGCATGAACGCGACATTCGGTGCCCGTCCGGTGGGAGCGCTGCTGCTGTGCGCGGCCGACACCGAGGCGGTACGGCCCGCGGCCCACCTGCTGCGCGAACGCCTGCTCCTGGCGCCCGCCGACGACGCCGGGTCCGGCCAGGCATCCGGGTCCAAGGAGCGGTGGAGCGTCGTCGTGCCCGAGGGCAAGCCCTGGCTGGACGGGGGCGAACCGGTCGACCGGGTGCTCGCGGGCTGGGCCACGGCGCTCGCCGTCGGCGTCACCTGGCCGGTTCTCGCCCTCTGGTGGGACGCCGACCGGGCCGGTTTCACGCTCGCCTCGGGCTTCCGGCGCCAGGTCGGCTACGAGTGGCTCGCGGACGGGACGCCGGTGGGGGAGGACGAGGCGATGCGCACGTTCGCGGCCCGGCTCGGGCTCGATCCCGTACTGGACGTGGAGGCCCTGGCGGCGCTCACCCGCCCCGACGCCGACGCCGACGGCCGGGCCAGGCTGGTCGGCCTCGTCGCGGTACTGTCCCGCCTCGGCCTCGTGCTGCCCGCCGGCCTGGCGCCCGGCGAACCGGCCGACCGGCTGCGGGAGGCGGCGCGGGCGCGGCCGGGCGCGGAGACGGTCGAGTGGTCCGGCTGGCGCGACGCCGTGCGCGCGGAACTCGACGTCGTCGAGAGCGGCCCGGCCGGCCCCTGGCTCCGGGGCCGCAGGGCCCGCCTCCTGAACGCCGCCCAGCTGGCCGCCGGCGTCTCGCTCGCCCTGTGGGGCCTGCGCAGGCGCGACGGCGGCTGGGCGTTCGCGGGCGGGGTGCTGGTCGCGCAGGGCGCGCTCGGTCTCGCGTACGACCGGCTCCGGGCCCGCGCCTGACACGTCCGCACGCGCACCGGCTCAGGCATGCACCCTGTAGGTCCGCACGCGCCTTGTACGTCCGCACGCCCACCGGCCCGGGCCCGCGCCTGGTTAGTCCGTGCGCGGACCGACTGCGGCCCGCGCCGAGCCGGCCGTGCGTACGGGCCCTCCGTACGGGCTACTCCTCGTCGTCCTCGTCGTCCAGGCGGGCCAGCCAGGTCGCCAGGCGCTCGACCGGAACCTCGAAGTCCGGGTTGAGGTCGACGAAGGTGCGCAGCTGCTCGGCGAGCCACTCGAAGGTGACTTCCTCCTCGCCGCGCCGCTTCTCCAGCTCCTCGATGCCGCGATCGGTGAAGTACAAGGTGGTGCTCCGTGGTGGGACAGGCGGGTGGCCAGGGGCGGACAGCGGTTGTTCCAAGCCAGGATAGGCACTGATCCCCGAGTCCCTCGCGCTCGTACCCAGCAGCGATTAACCTTCACCATTCATCGCGTGGGGGAGCGGGGGACGCTGTGGCCAATGGGATCGCACAGGTTCGGCTCGACGACGGGACCGTCGTCTGGGCGCGCGTCAGCGAGGCACAGGAGCTCGACCGGGGCGGCGGCTACCGGGACACCGGCA
This sequence comes from Streptomyces sp. NPDC054887, assembly GCF_053610585.1. Lineage (NCBI taxonomy): Bacteria > Bacillati > Actinomycetota > Actinomycetes > Kitasatosporales > Streptomycetaceae > Streptomyces > Streptomyces sp. NPDC054887. The sequence continues at coordinate 79,540 of NZ_JBSGYQ010000025.1, forward strand.
TCGGGGACCGGGTCGTGTCCATGGCGGGCGGACTGACCGACGTCGTCCAGGGCGTGGTGCGCTCCCTGCGCGCCGGGCTGCGGCCCCCCGCCCCCGTCGAGGTCGCCGTGACCTTCGGCATCGAGCTGTCCGCCCAGGCCGGCAAGGTGGTCGGGGTCCTCGCCGACGGCGGCGGCAAGGCGTCGGTCACCGTCTCCCTGACGTGGACCGAACCGGCGCAGCCGCCGGCCGCCGACCCGCCCGCCGGCCCCCTGCCGCCGATGCCCGCCGACCCGCCCGCGCGCCCCGGGGCGCACCCGGACGCCGACCCGGCCGTCGCGCCGGACCCGGGGCCGGGCTCCCCGGCCCCCGGCACCGTATGAGCGCGCCGTGAACGTCTTCGACGAGAGCGTGCGCCCCTCGCTCGTACGCATCGCCGCGCCCGGAGCCGGGTATGACCCGCACGGCGCCCACTACTGGGGCAGCGGATTCTTCATCGCCCCCGGCTGGGTGCTGACCTGCGCCCATGTCGTGGGAAAGGGGGGAGCCGCCGTGTGGAGGGGTGAACGTGCGCTCGGCATCACCTGGCAGGGCGGTGTGACCACGGGGGAAGTGGTGCTCGCCAAGCCGCGCCCCGCCGATCCCGAAGAGCCGCCGTACCGCTGGGAGTTCCCCGACATCGCCCTGGTCCGCGTCCCGGACGCGCGGGACGCCGCCTGCGTCTGGCTCAGCGAGCGTCCGCCCGCCATCCCCGCCGACGTGAGCCTGCACGGATGGTCGCGCGAGACCGGCGACCTGGGCATCCGGTACGGCATCGGCAAGGCGCACGCCACCGACGGCAAGGCGCTGCTGTTACGGGGCAGCCTGCCCGTCGAGGGCTGCTCCGGAGGACCCGTCGTCGACCTCCGGCACGGCGCCGTCGTCGCCATGAACAAGGGGCGCGGCGAGCACGAGGGAGCGGCCGTGCCCCTCACCGCGCTCCGCGAACTGCACGACCTGCGCGGCGGCGGCATCCTCCACACCGTCCTGCGCGAGCACGACCGTCACCATCTGCGCCGCTTCCGCAGCACCACGGCCGCGGGCGGCGGCTGGATCAAGGCGCAGGCCGACCTGCGCAAAGGTGCGCCGGGGTTCCTGCCCGCCGCGCGCGCCCACCTCTTCGGCCGGTTCGCGGAACTGCCCCCGCCCACCGGACCCGGCGAGGTCATGACCCTCGTCGACGACGTCAAGCGCCGTGTCCTGCACAGCGGTTACCAGTCACCCATCGAGCACGACCCGCGCACCTGGCGCGACGGCGTCGGTCTGCTGCACGACCTGCGCGGCCACGCGAGCGGACGCGACCTCGACGTCGACGCGGTCCTGCTGTACGCCGCCAAGGTCGTCCGGCACCTCGCCGGCCAGGGCCCGGGCCGCTGCGCCGGGGCGGAGCGCACCGCCCTCACCGAGCTCGCCGAGTGGATCACCACACAGAGCGAGTCGGCGCACCAGGCGATCCGCGAGGAGATCGCCCAGGTGCTGGAGTCCCGCGGGACGGCTGCCGCGGCCACCGGGTTCGGCTTCCCGCAGGTACGGGAGCGCCCGGCCGGTCAGGCCCGCGCCGACGTGCTCGTCGAGATCGACCCGGTGCACTACGGCGACCGCTACCCCTGGCGCGTCAAGCTCCTCTACGACGGCCGGACCGTCAGCCCGCTCTCCGGCGACGACCGGGGCGTGCCCCGCGCCGCACTGCGCGAGACCCTGCGCGAACCGCTGGCCGACGCCCTGCGCCGGGGCGACAGCGGCGAGCATCTGGCGGCGGTCGAGGCACTGCTGCCGCGCGAGCTGTTCGACGAGCCCCTCGACACCTGGCGGCTCTCTCCCGAGGACGACCTCTTCGACGAGCACAGCATGGCCCTGGGGGAACGCCGCATCGTCGTCATACGGGACCGCAGGCGCCGGGACCGCCCCGCGAGCCCCGAGTGGCGCCGCCGCTGGAAGGCAGCCGTCCGGGGGCCGCTGTCCGTCGTACCGCTGCGCGGCGAGGTCCCCGCGTCCGGGCACGGCCCCGGCGCCCGCCGGGAGTCCCGCAGGGCCGCGTACGCCAGGCTGTCCGACGCCGAGGACGGCACCGTGCCCGTGTACTGCGGGCCGGTCGGCAGCGGCGACGGCTTCGACGCCATGGCCGCCGCGCTGGCCGCCGGGCACCCGCTCGCGCTGTGGCGCCGGTGCGGCCGGGAGCACACCGACTGCCACGAGTTCCACGTACGGGCCGACGCACTGCTGGTGCGCGCCGACGGCGTGGAGGGCCTGCACCGGCACATACGTTCCCTGCGCATCGTTTCGATGGACCCGGACGCGACGCCCGACGCCGTGTCGGACGCGTCCTGGGCCGCGTCGGTCGCCGTACTCTTCGATCCGCCCGACCGTCCGCCGTACGACGGGGCGCCCCTCCAGGCCCCGCCGCCGGTGTCGGGACCCAGCGCGTGACAACCGTCAGGAGGAGTCCCTCATGTGCGGCCGAAATCCGTGGTCCGGACCTCAACCAGGCTCGGCGGCAAGGGACTTGACCGGTAACGTCAGCCTCCCGGACCGCCGGGCCGGCTCCGTCCCCACCATCCACCCGCGAGGTGAGACTCAGTGACAGACTGGCGGATCTATCGCGGCGCGGGGCTGCCGCACGACGGAGTGCAGCGGTTGCCCGGCCCGCCGCCCTGGCGCGATTTCGCCTCCGTCGGCCCCGACGCCGACGGCTCCGACCCCGCCGCCACCGACCCGAGCGCCGCCCGCCGGCTCGGCGTACAGCGCCGCCTGGTGGAGAACCACCACCCGAGGCCCGCCGAGGTCGACGCCGTCAACGCGGCCCTCTACCTGCGCCGCCCGCTGCTGGTCACCGGCAATCCGGGCACCGGCAAGTCGACGCTGGCGCAGGCCGTCGCCCACGAACTGGGGCTCGGACGGGTCCTGCGCTGGCCGATCGTCAGCCGTACCGCCCTCCAGGACGGGCTCTACCGCTACGACGCCATCGGCCGGCTCCAGGACGTGCAACTGGAGCGCGCGCGGGGCGAGGCGGCCCCCTCGTCGGCGGCCGGCATCGGCTCGTACGTGCGCCTCGGACCGCTCGGCACCGCGCTGCTGCCGTCCGACCAGCCGCGCGTCCTGCTCGTCGACGAACTCGACAAGAGCGACCTCGACCTGCCGAACGACCTGCTCAACGCCCTGGAGGAAGGCGAGTTCGCCATCCCGGAGCTGGAGCGGATCGCCGACCGCGAGCCGGTCGTCGAGGTCCTGACCGACGACGGGCGCAAGGCGCCGGTGCACGGCGGCCGGATCCGCTGCACGACCTTCCCGTTCATCGTCCTCACCTCCAACGGCGAACGCGACTTCCCCGCCGCGCTGCTGCGCCGCTGCATCCAGCTCGAACTGGAGCCGCCCGGCGAGGAGCAGCTGACCGCCATGGTCGAGGCGCACCTCGGCAGTGCGGCGGCCACCGAGGGACGGGACCTGATCGAGCGGTTCCTCGCCCGCGAACCGGGCGAGATCATCGCCGCCGACCAGTTGCTCAACGCCCTCTACCTCACCCAGCACGCCCCGCGGGCCGAACGCGTCACCCGCGAGCGCATCGCCGACATGCTCATGCGACCACTCGACCGCCCGAGGTGAGCGCCGTATGGACCTGGGGGAACTTGTCGGCAGGCTGAGGCGCGGCGGTCTCGACCCGACCGCCGAGGAGGTCGCGGACGCCGTCTGGCTGGCGCAGTGGCTCCCGTCGGGCCGTACGCAGGCGGGTGCCGGCGGCGACCCCCGGGAGCCGGGCCGGGACACCGGCGCCGACCACGCCAGGACCCGCACGCCCGGGCCCGACGGCCCGGACTCCGGCGCCGAGGCCCCGGGCACCGGGTCCTCGGGCCTCTCGCCGGGTCCCGTCTCGCTGTACGCCCCCGGCGTGCGCGGCCGGTCCTCCGGTGGCCCGGCGTCCGCCGCATCCGACGCCTCCGCCTTCCCCGTACGCGCCCCCGCGGCAGCCGCCCTCCCCGGCCTGCTCGGCCTCCAGCGCGCCCTGCGGCCCCTGCGCCACTACACGGCCACCACCGCGCGCCCGGCGGCCGACGGACGCCTCGACGAGGACGCCACGGCGGAGCGCAGTGCCATGTCCGGTGTCCTGTGCCCCGTGCTGCGCCCCTCCGAGCGCCGCCGCGTGGACATCCAGCTGCTCATGGACACCGGGCCCGCGATGGCCGTCTGGGAGCGGATGGTCGAGGAACTGCGGCAGGCGTGCCAGCAGTCCGGTGTCTTCCGCGACGTACAGGTCCACCAGCTCTACGACGCCGGGGACGGCGGCGCGCCCCTCGTCGGCACCACGACCGGGCCCGGCGGGCACACCCGGCTGCGCCCCGCCGACCAGTTCCACGACCCCACAGGACGCCGGCTCACCCTCGTCGTCAGCGACTGCGTCGGCCCGCTGTGGCAGCGGGGCCGTGCGCAGCGGCTCGTCCACCAGTGGCCGCGCAGCTCGCCGCTGGCCGTCGTGCAGCCGCTGCCGCCCCGCCTGTGGGCGCGCACCGCGCTGCCCGCCGAGCCGGGGCTGCTGGTGCGCCCGGCGGGTGCGGGCGGGCGTACCGGTTTCGTGCCCGACGAGGAGCCGTGGGAGCCGCCGGAGGCGACGGCGCGGCCCGTCCCCGTGCTGCCGCCGACCCCCGAGGCGTTCGCGTCCTGGGCGCGGTTGCTGTCCGACCACGGCGGCAGCTCGGTGCGCGGCTGGGCGGCCTGGACCGGCGCCCACCAGCCGGTGGACGGCGCCGCCCCGGAACTCGTCCCGCCCGCGACGGCGTCCCCGCGCCCGCCCGAGCGCGGCGCCGACGAACTGCTGCGCGCCTTCCGGGCCAACGCCTCACCCGGCGGCGTACGCCTCGCGGTCCACCTGGCGGCGGCGCCGCTCACCCTGCCGGTGATGCAGCTCGTACAGCGGGCGATGCTGCCCGACACCGGGCCGATGGAACTCGCCGAGGTCCTGCTCGGCGGGCTGCTCAGGCAACTGCCCGGCGCGGGAGCCGACTCCCGTACGCCGTGCTACGTCTACGCGGACGGCGTGCAGGAGCTGCTGCTGAACTCGCTGGGACAGGACGCGGCGGCCCTGGTGCTCAAGCACTGCTCCTCGTACGTCGAACGGCACTTCGGCAAGGGCGCGCGCAACTTCTCCGCGCTCGCCGCCGCCAGGCTCTCCGAGCGCGGTGACGCCACGGCCCCCGACCTCCCGTGGGAACCGGCCGCCGACGGGGAGACCGGGGAGGACGGCGGACCCGCCGAACCCGAACTGTTCGCGGAGATCCCGGCGCGGGTACTGCGCTTCTACCAGCCCGACCTCGTCACCCCCGTACCGCTGGCCGAGGCGGAGCGGCTCCTCGGCCAGTGGCGCTCCCAGGCCGACCCGTCCCTGCTCCGCCGCGCCCGCGAACGGGCGCAGGCCGCGCTGCGTACCGGCGGCCCGGTCGCCGCCGGCACGCCGGGCAGCGGCGCCGGGCCGGCGGCGCGGGCGGGGCTGGTGCTGGGCAGGGTCCTGCTCGCGGAGGCGGGCGCACCGGCCGCCCGGGGCACCGACCAGGCGCGCGAGCTGCTGCTGCACGCCGTACGGGCGCTCGCCGGGGCCCGCGACCGCGCGCCCCGGGGCACCGGGGTCCGGGCCGACGCGTGCCTCGAACTCGCCGCCGTCCGCCACGCCCTGTGGCGCGAGACGGGCGACGGGGCGCACCTCGCGGCCGCCCTCGACGACCTCGCAGGCGACGCCACCGAGTGGCCCGCCGCGTCTCGCAGGACGCTGCACCTGCGCCGGGGGCGGCTGCTGCTGGCGCTGCGCCGGCCCGCTGAGGCGGTGCCCGAACTGAGCACGGGATGTGACCTGCTGGACGCCGAAGACGCCCCCGACAACCTGCGCTGCCCGGCCCTCCTCGACCTCGCCGACGCCCTGCGCGCCGCGAACGCCCCGCACGCCGGCACCGCCGAGGTCCTGACCCGCGCCGCCCGGGCGGCCGGCGACGACCCGGCGCTGCGTCTGCGCTGCCTGACGGCCCAGGCCCGGCTGCACGACGCGGCGGGCGAGCACCCGGCCGCCGACCGCGCGTACGAGACCGCGTCCGGTCTCGCCCCTCCCGACAGCGCCCGCCGCTGCGCACTCCTCACCGAATGGGGCGAGTCGCTGCTGCGCCGGGCCGCCGCCGAACCGCAGACGGCCGGCGAGGACACCGTGGGCCGGGCGGAGAGCGTGCTGCGCGAGGCGCTCGCCGGGATGCCCGCCCGCTCACCGTCCCGCAGCAGGCTGCACCTCCTGCTCGGCAGCGCGCTGGCGCTCCGCTTCCGGCGGGTCGGCTTCCTGCCCGACCTCTACGAAGGCCGCCACCTGCTGGAGGAGGCCGCCAAACGGCTGCCCGGCACCGGCCTGCGCGCCGAGGCGTGGCTGGTGCTGGGCCGGGTCCGGTACGAACTCGCCCTGGTGTCGACGGCGACGCTGCTGTCGGACGCCCTCCAGGCCTACGAGAGCGCCCGGCGCGACGCCGACGACGCGCACGGCGACCGCCCGGGCTCCCGGACCGCGGCCCGGGCCCTGTACGCACAGGGCTGCGTACTGGAGGCCATGGGCCGTACGGAGGCCGCGCGGCGGGCCTTCGAGCGCGCCCACGGGCGATGGCAGCGGCTGACGGCCTCGCTCGTCGAAGTGGACTGGCACGAGGCGGGCGCGCCCCGGGAACGGGCGTCCCGCCTCGCGCAAGCGGCGGCAGAAGCGGAAGCGGACGCGGGCCCCGGTGGCGGTGCGGCGGACCGGTCGGGCGGCCGGCGGCCGACCGCCCCGGAGCGGCGGCGACTGGCGCCCCCGTGGTGGACGTTGCCCGAGGTGGGTGCCGGTTGACCGGAGTGCAGTCGAACATGTTTCTGTTTCACCGGTGTCGGGAAGAACTGGGCAGCCGCTGCGGCCGTGCGGGACGGGTGCCGGCAGGAGGGAGGCGGGCGTGTCGCACAGGAACACCGTGGTTGCCGGCCAGGGGCGGGACGCCGGACAGCCCCCGGTCGTACCGGACCTCACCGACGTCGACCTGCGGACTTTACGCACCTCGGACGATCCAGGGCTCACCGAGGCGGTCGGCCGCGTCCTCGACCGGCCCGGAGACCTGGCAGAGGCGTGGTGGACGGGCGACGAGCCGGGAACCCGCTGAGCGGCGGCGCTTTCTGGTCAGATGCGTGGACCGCACAACGGTCGCGCGGCGGGCCCGGGGCGCGCACGCCGATGCAAGGGGGGCGGCGTGACGTCGACCCCGCTCTCGTCCGCCTTCCTCACCCAGCTCGCCCGCACCCGGCCCGACCCGGCCTGCACCCTGGCCCTGCGCGTCGGTCTGCACGCCCGCCGGCTGCTGCTCCTGAAGTCGCTGCTGACCCGCGTGGAGGGGCAGCGGTCCCCCGCCGCACGTGACCGCTTCCTCCGGCACTGGATGCTGCTGGAGTACGCCGAACGGCACGACCCAGCGGCGGTCCGCGACGTCATCGACTACCCGCTGACCGGTGCGTGGCTGGCGGGTGCCCTCACGGCCCCCGAAGGCCCCGCCCTCGACCGGCACCTCGCCCACTTCGGGGGCATAGCGGCCACCGCGGCCGTGCGCGCGGGCTGCGACCTGCGCCTCACCCTGGACGCCCCCGCCGGACTGCTGGGTCTGCCCGGCCTCGGCACCCTGCGCTGCCCGGCCCGCCGCGCCGAACTGCACGCCCGGGGCCGGACCGTACGGATCACCGGCGGCGGCCGTACCGGCGCCCTCCTGCTGCGGCGGACCGGCGGCCCCGGCGGCAGGCCCGCCGGCGGCGGACCCGGCTGGTCGGGGCTGCGCACCCTGCCGGGAACCGCCGCCGTCCTCGACGACCTCGATCCCTACCGGGTCCCGCCCGGTGCCGCCGCCACCATGCCCGCGGCGGAGCGGGCCACCGTCGCCCGCGAACCCTGGGCGCGGCTGTGGAGCCGGGCCGTCGCGCTGATCGGCCGCACCGACCCCGCACGCGCCGCCGAGATACTGGCCGTGCAGCGCGTGGTCGTGCCCCTCGCCCCCGCCGACCCGGCCGCGTACGAGGGACGCCATCCCATGAGCGCGACGCTGCGGGCGGCGCCCGGCGGCGTACTGACGTCGCTGCCGGACGGACCCGGCGAGCTGGCCGAGGTGCTGGTCCACGAGACCCACCACACCAAGCTGACCGCCCTCCACGAACGCGTCCCGCTGTACCGCCCCGGCGGCCAGGAGCTGCACCGGGTCGCCTGGCGCACCGACCCCAGGCCGGTGGCGGGCGTCTTCCAGGGCGCGTACGCCCATCTGGCGCTCACCGACCTGTGGCGGCGCGGGGCCGCCGGGGCCCCGGCGGCCTGGCGCCACCGGGCCGGCGAACAGTTCGCCCGACACCGGGGACACGTGGCACAGGCGTTGTCCGTACTGCTTGAATCCGATGAACTGACCAATGCGGGAAGGGAGTTCGCGCAGGAGATGCGCGTACACCACGCGAGCCTCGGTGCGGCTCGCCGGACCTTTGAGTGACACTGTGCCCATCGGTCGTGACAGTCGGTCGAGGGGCACTGGCGGAGCGGGACAGGGAGACGTGCAGATGGTGGATCAGCGGCGCTCGGGCGGGGCCGGTGCGGCGGACCGTGGCGGCCCGGACGGCCCGGAGCACTTCCTCGTGGTCTTCCCGGGCTATCACCGGCCCTGGGCCAACTGGATCGGACAGCGGCTGGAGGCCCACGGCCTGCGGGTCACCCTCCAGCGCTGGGACCCGCCCCGCGAGGTGCCGCTGGAGGAGTCGCTCGGCGACCTGCTGCTGTCCAGCGGGCGCGTCCTGCTCGTCCTCAACGACTGGTTCTTCGAGCTGGGCCCCCGGGCGCCCGGCGAGTGGAACGACGTCCTGCGCGGATACGTCGCCGCGCACGCCGGCCGCTTCGCCGCCGTCAACCTCACCAACCGCCAGCTGCCGCCCGCCACCGCCGTACTGGAACCGGTCAGCCTGTGGAGCGCCGGCGAGCAGGAGGCCGAGGAACGGCTGCTCGGCAGGCTCGGCATCGACTTCCGGCGCGCCTCCGGTCGCCGCCCCGCCGCCGGCGGCTCACGCTTCCCGAACACACCCCCCGAGATCTGGGGCGAGGTGCCGCGCCGCAACGGCCGCTTCACCGGCCGCGACGACCTGCTCACCGACCTCCAGCAGCGCCTGACCGAGGCCGAGCACGGCAACTCCGCCTGCACCCTCCTCGGCATGTCCGGCATCGGCAAGACCCAGCTCGCCGCCGAGTACGCCCACCGCTTCAGCACCGACTACGACGTCATCTGGTGGGTCAACTCCGACGACCGCAACATCCAGCGCGACCGCTTCGGCGAGCTCGCCGTCGAACTGGGCCTGCACAGCGGCAGCGAGCCCGGCGAACGCATCCGCGCCGTCCGCGAGGCCCTGCGGCGCGGTGAACCGTACGGCCGCTGGCTCGTCATCTTCGACGGCTGGGACGACATGGACGGCGCCGGCGTCCTGCTGCCGCACGGCCCCGGCCACACCATCGTCACCTCGCGCAACAGGGGCTGGGGCGAGTACACGGACGTGCTCGAAGTGCCCAGCTTCGACCGGGCCGAGTCCACCGCCTACCTGATGCGCCGCGCCCCGCACGTCACCTTCGACCAGGCCGACGAGGTCGCCGCCGAGTTCGGCGACGTGCCGCTGCCGCTCGTGCAGGCCGCCTCCTGGCTGGGCGAGTCCCGGATGGAGGTGCCCGAGTACCTGCGCATGGTCCGCGAGGGCAGGCTGTCCACGGTCGAGGAGCCCGTCGGCGACGGCTTCCCGCACTCCTCGCTCACCTCCTGGTCCATCCTCATCAACCGGCTCCGGCGCACCCAGCCGCAGGCCGTCGAGGTGCTCAGCCTGTGCGCGTCCTTCGCCCCCGGCCGCATCCCCCTCGGACTCGCCCGCGCCTACCCGCAGGCCGACCTGCCCGAGGACCTGCGGTGGATGAGCACCGACCTGCCCGCCTGGACCCGGGCCCTGGACACCCTGGTCAACTACTCCGTGCTCACCCGGGAGAGCCGCGGCCCCGTCAACGCCGAGATGGGCCCGCACCAGGAGTCCGTCCACATGCACCGGCTCGTCCACGACATCGTGTCCCGGCTCACCGGCGACGAGCGCCGCGAAACCCACCGCAAGGCCGTCCGCACGCTGCTGGCCGAGGCCGACCCCGGCAACCCCCTCGACAGCAGGCAGTGGCCCCGGTACGCCGAACTGCTGCCCCACCTGGAACCCTCGGGCGCGCTCAGCAGCTCCAACAGCCGGGTCCAGGCCGCCGTGCTCAACTGCCTGCGCTACTGCGTGCGCAGCGGCGAGTCCACGGCCGGCAACCGGCTCGCCGAGCAGATCCGGACGCACTGGACGGCGTTCATGGACCCGCTCGCCCAGCACATGCTCGACCTGACCATCCAGCAGGGCAACCTGCTGCGTTCCGCCGGCCGCTTCCGGGAGGCGTACGAACTGGAACGCACCCTGCGCGACCGGCTGCGCACCGCGGAGCCGCGCAACGAACTCGGCGAACTCAGCGTCAACGGCGCCCTCGCCAGCAGCCTGCGCCGGCTCGGCCGCTACACGGAGGCGCTCGAACTGCAGCAGCAGGTGCTGGAGGACGCCGAACGGCTGCTCGGCGCCAACGAGCTGACGTCCATCAACGCCCGGCACAACCTCAGCGTCGGACTGCGGCTGCTGGGGCGCTACCGGGAGGCGTACGACCTGGACCTGGAGACCCTCAGCCGACGCGAGGCCGTGCTGCGCGCCCGCCACATCACCACCCTCAACTCCGGCAACGCGGTCGCCCACGGACTGCGGCTGCTGGGCCAGTACCGGGACTCCGTGGCCCGGCAGGAGCCGGTGGTGCGGCTCCACGTGCAGGTGCTCGGCCCGCTCCACCCCCAGACGCTGGCGGCCCGCGTGCACCTGGCGCTCGCCCGGCGGCGCGAGGGCGGCTTCCAGCAGGACATCGGGCCGCTCATGGACAGCCTGATGGAACAACTGGAGCAGGTGCACGGCCGCACCCACCACAACACGCTGTCCTTCATCAACGACTACGGGAACTTCCAGCGCGAACACGGCGACCTGGACCGGGCCAGGGACCTCATCGCCGAGGCGGAGGCCGGATACCGCGCGCTGCTCGGACCCGCCCACCCCGTCGCCACCGGCATGCTCGCCAACACAGGTCTGGTGATGCAGGCGTCCGGCGACCGCGGCGAGGCCATGTCCATGTTCGAGTCCGCGCTCGCCGGCCTGACCGCCACCCTCGGCGGCGACCACCCCTGGGTACTGGGGTGCGCCCTCAACGCGGCCGGCGGCCGCAACTTCAACGGCAGGGTCGCGGACGCCGCCGAGCTCAGCCGCGACACCCTGCGCAGGTCGCGCCGGGCGCTCGGCGACGAACACCCGCTCACCCTGTCCTGCCAGACCGCGCTCGCCGCCGACCTGCGGGCCCTGCGGGAACACGAGGAGGCCGACAAGGTCGAGGCGGACGCCCTGCTGACCCTCACCCGCACCCTGGGCGCCCAGCACCCGCACACCCTGTCCGCCCGCCAGCGGACCCGCCCGTACTGGGACTTCGAGGCGTACCTCGGCTGAGCCGGCTCCCCGCCCCGTACGCCGCAGGGCCCGGCGCCGCATCGCTGCGGTGCCGGGCCCTGCGGGGCGTACGAGCCGTCCGGTCAGGCCTCGAAGACCTCGTTGAGCAGCTGCTGCTGCTCGGCCTGGTGGCGCTTGGCCGAGCCGACCGCCGGGGACGAGCCGTGCGGGCGCGAGATGCGCCGCAGCCGCTCGCCGTGCGGGATGTCGGCGCCGACCGCCAGGTCGAGGTGGTCGATCAGGTTGAGCGCGATGAACGGCCACGCACCCTGGTTCGCCGGCTCCTCCTGCGCCCACAGGTACTTCTCGGCGTTCGGGTACTTGGCGATCTCCTGCTGGAGCTCCTTGCCCGGCAGCGGGTACAGGCGCTCCAGACGGATGAGCGCCGTCTGGGTGTCGCCGCGCTTCTGGCGCTCGGCCTCCAGGTCGTAGTAGACCTTGCCGGCGCAGAAGACGACCTTGCGGACGCCGGCCGGGTCCACGGTCGAGTCGCCGATCACCGGGCGGAAGCCGCCGGTGGTGAACTCCTCCGCCTTCGACGCCGCCGCCTTCAGACGCAGCATCGACTTCGGGGTGAAGACGATGAGCGGCTTGTGGTGCGGGTTGTGGACCTGCCAGCGCAGCAGGTGGAAGTAGTTCGACGGCAGGGTCGGCATCGCGACCGTCATGTTGTCCTGGGCGCACATCTGGAGGAAGCGCTCGGGACGCGCGGACGAGTGGTCCGGGCCCTGGCCCTCGTAACCGTGCGGCAGCAGGAGCGTGACGCCGGACGTCTGGCCCCACTTCTGCTCGGCCGAGGAGATGAACTCGTCGACGACGGTCTGCGCGCCGTTGACGAAGTCGCCGAACTGGGCCTCCCACATGACCAGCGACTCGGGCCGGGCGAGCGAGTAGCCGTACTCGAAGCCCATGCACGCGTACTCGGAGAGCAGCGAGTCGTAGACGTTGTAGCGGGCCTGGTCCTCGGAGAGGTACTGGAGCGGGGTGTAGTCCTCGCCGGTGTTCTGGTCGACGAGCACCGCGTGGCGCTGGCCGAACGTACCGCGGCGGGTGTCCTGGCCGGACAGCCGGACCGGGACGCCCTCCATCAGCAGCGAGCCGATGGCGAGGGTCTCGCCCATGCCCCAGTCGATCGTGCCGTCCTCCACCGAGGCCGCGCGGCGCTGCATCTGCGGCATCAGGCGCGGGTGGACGGTGATCCGGTCGGGGATGTTGACCTGGGACTCGGCGATCCGCTTGACGACCTCCTGGGAGACCGCCGTGGCGACGGCCACCGGGAACTCGGCCTGCACCTCGGGGGTGTGCGCCGGAGCCGGGTTCGAGGTGGCCTCGCGGACCTCCGCGAACACCTTCTCCAACTGGCCCTGGAAGTCCTGGAGCGCCTGCTCCGCCTCTTCCAGCGTGATGTCGCCGCGGCCGATGAGCGACTCGGTGTAGAGCTTGCGCACCGAGCGCTTCACGTCGATCAGCGTGTACATCTGCGGGTTGGTGAACTGCGGGTTGTCGCCCTCGTTGTGGCCGCGGCGGCGGTAGCAGATGAGGTCGATCACCACGTCCTTGTTGAAGGACTGGCGGAACTCGAAGGCGAGCCGCGCGACGCGGACCACGGCCTCCGGGTCGTCGCCGTTCACGTGGAAGATCGGCGCCTCGATCATGCGGGCCACGTCGGTCGCGTACATCGACGAACGCGAGGACTCCGGGGCGGCGGTGAAGCCGACCTGGTTGTTGATGACGATGTGGACCGTGCCGCCGGTGCGGTAACCCCGCAGCTGCGACATGTTGAGCGTCTCCGCGACGACGCCCTGGCCCGCGAAGGCCGCGTCGCCGTGCAGGGCGATGGGCAGGACGGTGAAGTCCGTGCCGCCCTTGTTGATGACGTCCTGCTTGGCGCGGGCGACACCCTCCAGGACCGGGTCCACCGCCTCCAGGTGCGAGGGGTTGGCGACGAGCGAGACCTTGATCTGCTCGCCGTCCAGGCCGGTGAAGGTGCCCTCGGCGCCCAGGTGGTACTTCACGTCGCCGGAGCCGTGCATCGACTTCGGGTCGAGGTTGCCCTCGAACTCGCGGAAGATCTGGGCGTACGACTTGCCGACGATGTTCGCCAGGACGTTCAGCCGGCCGCGGTGGGCCATGCCGATGACGACCTCGTCGAGCCGGGACTCCGCCGCGCTGTCGATGACCGCGTCCAGCAGCGGGATGACGGACTCGCCGCCCTCCAGCGAGAAGCGCTTCTGGCCGACGTACTTCGTCTGGAGGAACGTCTCGAACGCCTCGGCGGCGTTCAGGCGGCGCAGGATGCGCAGCTGCTCCTCGCGCTCCGGCTTGGCGTGCGGGCGCTCCACGCGGTCCTGGATCCACTTGCGCTGCTTCGGGTCCTGGATGTGCATGAACTCGACGCCGACGGTCCGGACGTACGAGTCGCGCAGGACGCCGAGGATGTCGCGCAGCTTCATCATCGACTTGCCGGCGAAACCGCCGACGGCGAACTCGCGCTCCAGGTCCCAGAGCGTGAGGCCGTGCTCGTTGATGTCCAGGTCGGGGTGCTTGCGCTGCTTGTACTCCAGCGGGTCGGTGTCGGCCATGACGTGGCCGCGGACCCGGTAGGAGTGGATCAGCTCGAAGACGCGGGCGGCCTTCGTGACGTCGTCGTCGTGCGAGACGTCGATGTCCTTGAGCCAGCGGACCGGCTCGTACGGGATCCGCAGGGCCTCGAAGATGTCGTCGTAGAAGCCGTTCTCGCCGAGGAGCAGGTTGGCGAGGATCCGCAGGAACTCGCCGGAGGCGGCGCCCTGGATGACCCGGTGGTCGTACGTCGAGGTCAGGGTCATGACCTTGGAGATGCCCAGCTTGTTCAGGGTGTCCTGCGAGGTGCCCTGGAACTCGGCCGGGTAGTCCATCGCGCCGACGCCCATGATGAGGCCCTGTCCGGGCATCAGGCGGGGCACCGAGTGGACGGTGCCGATGCCGCCGGGGTTCGTCAGCGACGCGGTGACGCCGGTGAAGTCGTCCATCGTCAGCTTGTTCGCGCGGGCGCGGCGGACGATGTCCTCGTACGCCTGCCAGAACTCGAAGAAGTTGAGCGTCTCGGCCTTCTTGATGGCCGCGACGACGAGCTGGCGGTCACCGTTGGGCTTGACCAGGTCGATGGCCAGGCCCAGGTTCACGTGCGGGGGCTTGACCAGCGTCGGCTTGCCGTCCTTCTCCGCGAAGGAGTAGTTCATCGACGGCATGGCCTTGAGGGCCTGCACCATCGCGAACCCGATGAGGTGCGTGAAGGAGACCTTCCCGCCCCGGGCGCGCTTGAGGTGGTTGTTGATGACGATGCGGTTGTCGAACAGCAGCTTCACCGGGACGGCGCGCACGGACGTGGCCGTGGGCAGCTCCAGCGAGGCGTTCATGTTCTTGGCGACGGCCGCGGAGGGCCCGCGCAGCGTCACGTACTCGGGGCCCTCGGGGGCCTCCTTGGCGGCCTCGGCCTTGGGCTCGGCCTTCGCCTTCGCGCCGGCCTGCTGTGCGGCGGCCGGTGCGGGGGCGGAGGCGGGCTTGGCGGCGGGCGCGGCCTGGGCCGCGGGCTTCGCCGCGGCGGGGGCCTGCGCGGTGGCCGCGGGCGTCGCCGGGGTGGCGGGCGCGGCGGGGGCCGGAGCGGCCTGGGCCGGCTGTGCGGCGGCCCCGGTCACGTCTTCGGCCTCGGGGGTGGCGGACTTCTCCGCCGCCGGGGTGGATCCGGGCTTGTAGTCGGCGAAGAAGTCCCACCAGGCGCGGTCGACCGAATTCGGGTCCTGGAGGTACTGCTGGTAGATCTCGTCGACGAGCCACTCATTGGGACCGAAGGCGGCGGCAGGGTTCTTCCCTTGCCCGTCTTGGTCGGTCGAGACGCTCGGGCTACTGGGGGACTGAGACGACACGGCGTTAACCGCCCTCTTCCGCTTCGCAAGGTGATGGACAGCGGAAATAAAGGCTACGCCTCCCGGGCCGAGAGGTGCAGGCCGGGCGGGCCTTCCGTCGCGTAAGTCACATCGGAGCGCTGGTTTCGGCGCCTGGAATGGCGGGAAACAAGCGTGGTTCCGGTGTGGTCCGCTGCGGTCCGGGTAGGACGGACCGTGGTTACGGCCCACTTTGGGCCGCACCCCCATGGGATGACACGCAGAACGTGTGCTTCCGGTTCGACCCTACGTCAACGGACGAGTAGCTGGCTTCCCCGGAAGGGTGACCTGGATCCGGCAGCCGCGCGCGGATTCGGCCACACCGATCCGCCCGCCGTGCAGATCCACCGCCCAGCGGGCGATCGCGAGGCCGAGCCCCGTGCCGCCGTCGCTGCCGGGACCGTGCGGCGCCGGCAGGCTGCCCCGGTTGAAACGCTCGAAGACCCGGTGCCACTCGGACTCGGGTATGCCCGGCCCCTCGTCCAGGACCTCCAGGTCCAGGCTCTCCGGCTGCGGGCCCCGCCGGGCCCGCACGGTGACGCGGCCGTGCGGCGGGCTGTGCTTGACCGCGTTGTCGAGCAGGTTGGCGACGACCTGGTGCAGCCGTTCGATATCCGCGTGCGCGGTCAGCTCGGGCGGCGACACGTCCAGGTGCAGATGCACGTCCGTACGCGTATGACTGCCGGAACCGGAGGCCAGACCGCGCTGCGAGGCGATCACGTTGACCTCCTTCAGCACGCCCGAGAGGTACGGCCAGACCTCGAAGCGGTGCGCCTTCAGCGGTACGACGCCGTTGTCGAGCCGGGACAGGTCGAGCAGCGTCTCCACCAGCCTGCCGAGCCGCTCGGTCTGCTTCAGCGCCGTACGCATCGTCTCGGGGTCCGCGGCGGACACCCCGTCCACGACGTTCTCCAGCACCGCTCTCAGCCCCGCGATGGGAGTCCTGAGCTCGTGGGAGACGTTGGCGACCAACTCCTTGCGGTGCCGGTCCACGGCCTCCAGATCGTCCGCCATGCGGTTGATCGTGGCCGCCAGGTCACCGAGCTCGTCACGGCGGCCCGCGCCGCGCACCCGCCGGGTGTAGTCGCCGTGCGCGATGGACTTCGCCACCGTCGTCATCTCGTCCAGCGGGGAGGTCAGGCTGTGCGCCACGAACTGGGTGATCAGCATCGACGCGATCACGGAGAAGACCGTGATGAACCGCAGCTCGGTCTTGGTCCGCAGCGCCACGAGGATGAGCCCGGTGGTGATGAAGACCGAGACGACGACGAGCGTCCCCAGCTTGGTCTTGATCGAGAAGGGCCGCAGCCCGTTGCCCTGCCGCGTCATGCCGACGGCCCGTTCGTCCGCCGCCTCACGCCGACGGCCCGTTCTCCCGCCGCGTCATGCCGGCGGGGTCTCCAGTGCGTAGCCCACTCCGTGGACCGTACGGATCCGCTCCGCGCCGATCTTCCGCCGCAGCGCCTTGATGTGGCTGTCGACGGTCCGGGTGCCCGACGCGTCCGCCCAGTCCCACACCTCGGCGAGCAACTGCTCGCGAGAGAGGACCGCGCGCGGCGTGTTCGCCAGGCAGACCAGCAGATCGAACTCGGTCGGCGTCAGGTGTACGTCGTCGCCCCGCACCCGCACCCGGCGCTGCGCGTGGTCGATCTCCAGCTCACCGAGGCGCAGGATGCCGCTGCGCGGCGTCGAGGCGGCGAGCGTCGCGCGCTCCACCCTGCGCAGCAGGACGTGCACCCGCGCCGCGAGCTCGCGCATCGAGAACGGCTTGGTCATGTAGTCGTCGGCGCCGACCCCGAGCCCGACCAGCATGTCGGTCTCGTCGTCGCGCGCCGTGAGCATCAGCACCGGCACCGGCCGCTGCGCCTGCACGCGGCGGCAGACCTCGAGACCGTCAAAACCCGGCAGCATGATGTCGAGAACCATCAGGTCGGGCTGCCACGCCTCGGCGGCGTCCACCGCCGCGGGACCGTCGACCGCCGTCTGCACCTGGAAGCCCTCGGCGCGAAGTCGCGCGGCAATGGCGTCGACGATGGTCGCGTCGTCCTCGACGACCAGCACCCGGCGCTGAGCGCCCGGAGTGGCCGCGAGGCCGTTGTGGCTGGTGTGTGTCTGCTCCATTGCCCCGCCCCTGGGAGTTCTCTTCTATCCCACGTCTAGGGCAGCAGCGTAGATGCACCGACTGCGTCCCGGCTACGCAGGGCGAACCGCGAGATGGACCACGTCAGGAACGCCCCGGGCAACTTGGATCTCTTCAGTCCTAACCAAGTTGAATCCGGCATTCCGCAACGCTTCCTCGAATGCGGGGGACGGCTGGGCGGACCAGACGGCGAGGACTCCTCCAGGTCGCAGCCGCCTCATACACCCCGCAAGTCCTTGCGGTGAATAGAGATTGGCGTTGTCGTCGGTAACCGTCCAGTCGGGCCCGTTGTCGATGTCGAGGCAGAGCGCGTCGTACGCGCTGTGGTCCGTACCAACACCGCCGATCCGGTTTTCTCTGACGTAATCCACTAGATCGGTGTGAATGATCTCGCACCGAGAATCAGCAAAAGCTTCACGGGAAATCCGCGACAACGGCCCCTCTCGGTGCCAGTCGATGATCGCCTCCTCCCGCTCGACGACGGCGATCCGCCCCCACCGCTCCTGCGCGGCGGCCCGGGCGAGCGAGAAGCCGACCCCGAGCCCGCCGATGAGGAGGGCGGGGGAGCGACGGGACGCGGGAAGGGCGGCCAGAGCGGCGTCGACGAGCAGCCGCTCGGAGCGCCCGTCGGAGGTGTCCATGAGGAAACACCCGTTGGCAATGATCTCGAAGTGCTCCCCCCGCCCCCGCAGAACAACTTCCCCGTACGGCCCCACCCGCCGGTCGAGGGTGGTGGCGCGGGGGGTGTGGGGGGCCTGTGGGGCCTGTGGGGCCTGTGGGGTGCTTGGGATGGCGGCCTGGATGGTCATGGGGAACCTCCGGGGGTGTGGGTGGGCTCTCGGGTGGGTGGGGTGGGAGTGAGGTGGGGTGGGGTGGGGTGGGCGTTGTCCGGTTGGGGGCGTGTTGCAGGGAGTTGGGCTGGTGTCGGATTCATCCTGGCGTTGCGAGGCTGGCGACGGGAAACGATTTGATGGATTGGTGCGGCGGGGGTGGGGCGGCGGTGGGGGGCTTTGTTGGGGCGGGGGCGTTGGTTGTTTCTGGTGTGGGGGCCGCCTTTGGGAGGGTGGCGTCGGAGGTTCGGCGGTAAAGGGCGCGGAGGGCGGGCGGCGCCCAGGGGGGGTTGGGCTAGGACA
>NZ_JBSGYQ010000026.1:0-45481 GCF_053610585.1 Streptomyces sp. NPDC054887
AACACCGTATGGGGCGCCGGGTGGATTCCACCGGGCGCCCCTTCGTCGTACTCGTCCGCCGTACCGTGCGGCTCAGCCCGCCAGGAGCCGCTTCACCGCGGCGGCGACACGGCCGCCCTCGGCGCGGCCCGCGACCTTCGGGTTCACGATCTTCATGACGGCGCCCATCGCGCGCGGCCCCTCGGCGCCGGCGGCCTTCGCCTCTTCGACGGCCTGCCCGACGACGGCGTTCAGCTCGTCGTCGCTCAGCTGCTGGGGCAGGTACGCGTCGAGGATCGCGCCCTCCGCCTTCTCGCGCTCGGCCGACTCGGTCCGGCCGCCCTGAGCGAATGCCTCGGCCGCCTCGCGGCGCTTCTTGGCCTCCTTGGCGATCACCTTCTGCACCTCGTCGTCGGAGAGTTCGCGCGCCGTCGTGCCGCCGACCTCCTCCTTGGTGATCGCGGTGAGGGTCAGCCGGAGCGTGGACGAGGTGAGCTCGTCACGCGCCCTGATGGCGGTGGTGAGGTCTTCCTGGAGCCTGGACTTGAGCGTGGTCATGGGGCAAGTGTGGCAGGTACGCACCCACTGACGCCTGCCGATTACCTGCGCGGTCGCCCGGCGGTACCTGCGCGTCGCCCGGCGATTGCCCGGGCGGTCGCCTGCCGATTACATGCGCGGTCGCTGTCTGCGACGATGGGCGCATGCGCGCACGTTACGGGGTACCCCTGAAAGTCACCGCGGGAATCGCGGCCGTCGGCGCGGCCGGCGTGGCCTACGCCGCCGGCTTCGAAGCCCGCTCGTTCCGGCTCCGGCGGGTGACCGTACCCGTACTGCCACCGGGGGCGCGCCCGCTGCGCGTACTCCAGGTCTCGGACATCCACATGGTGTCCGGGCAGCGCAAGAAGCAGCGCTGGCTGCAGTCGCTGGCCGGCCTGCGCCCCGACTTCGTCGTGAACACCGGTGACAACCTCTCCGACACGGACGGGGTGCCGGAGGTGCTGGACGCACTCGGTCCGCTGATGGAGTTCCCCGGCGTCTACGTCTTCGGCTCGAACGACTACTACGGCCCCAAGCTCCGTAACCCCGCCCGCTACCTGCTGGAAAAGGCGCAGGGCAGGTACGGGCTGAACGGCAACCCGCCGGCCGTCGGCGCCGTGCACAACCCGTGGGAGCGGCTGCGCGACGGCTTCGACGCGGCGGGGTGGGTCAATCTCACCAACACCCGGGGCCGGCTCAAGCTCGGCGGCATGGCCGGCATGGAGATCGCGTTCACCGGCGTCGACGACCCCCACATCAAGCGGGACCGGTACGCCGAGGTCGCGGGCGGCCCGGAGCCCTCGGCCGACTTCTCGATCGGCGTGGTGCACGCCCCGTACCTGCGCTCGCTGGACGCCTTCACGAGCGACGGCTACCCGCTGATCCTGGCGGGCCACACGCACGGCGGGCAGCTGTGCGTCCCGTTCTACGGGGCGCTCGTCACGAACTGCGACATCGACAAGGACCGGGCGAAGGGCCTGTCGACCCACACGGCCGACGGCCGTCGCGCGTTCCTGCACGTCTCGGCGGGCTGCGGCACCAACCGCTACACCCCGGTCCGCTTCGCCTGCCCGCCGGAGGCGACGCTGCTGACCCTGGTGGAACGCCGCTGAGGCGGGGCGGGGGCCCGGCGGGGAAGCGGTGAGGCGGGGCCGCGACGCTGGGGCGCTGGTTGCCGTGCGTGGCCGTTGAGGCGCGTACGCCGGGCACCGTACGAAGGTCCGCCGTCCCCCGTCGGCCGGGGCCACTGACGCGGCGCGGCTCCCTCCTGGCGCGGAACACGGGCGCCGCCCCTACGGTGGGGTGATGATCGCGTCAGTACCCACGGGTGTCCCCGCGTCCGCCGTCGTCCCGCCTCGCCGCCGTCCGTACACCGCCGCCTTCCGTACGCTCGTCTGCGCGGCGGCGGTCACCGGCCTGGTGATCGACCTGGTCCTCGGCAGTCCGCTCCGCGTCCTGAGTTATTTCACGATCCAGTCCAACATCCTGGTCGCCGTCGCCTTCGCCGTCTCGGCAGCCCGCGCCTGGACGGGCCGCCCGCCGCTGTCGCCGCGGACCACGGGCGGCGTACTGCTCTTCGTCTCGATCACCGGGCTCGTCTACCACCTGGTGCTGGCGAACAGCTCCAGCGGCTTCTCTATGACGGACGACCCCGCCCACGCCATGACCGGCTGGCGCTCCGCCTCGAACCAGCTCCTGCACACGGTCACCCCGATCGCCGCCGCCCTGGACTGGCTCGTCCTCACCGCCCCCGGCGGCCTCCTGCTGCGCCACGCGAACCAGTGGATGCTCTACCCGCTCGCCTATCTCCTGTTCGCCCTGGCCCGGGGAGCCGTGCTCCCCCCGGGCTCGGAGGCCCGCTACCCGTACCCCTTCCTGGACGTCGAGGCGCACGGCTACGCGGGGGTGGTCGGCAACGCGGTCTTCTTCGGCCTGGCCTTCTACGCCCTGGGCCTGGCGCTCGTCGGTCTGGACCGCATCCGCCCCAGCCTGCGCCCCGACCTGGGCCGCCGCGCAAACCGGATTTCGCCTCCGGCCGGGAGTCCGCTAAAGTAATCGATGTCGCCGCGACGCGCGCGACAATCGGGGTGTAGCGCAGCTTGGCAGCGCGCTTCGTTCGGGACGAAGAGGTCGTGGGTTCAAATCCCGCCACCCCGACAGCTGAGTAGCAGGTCAGAGGGCCCTTACCGGGTAGGTAAGGGCCCTCTGGCGTTGCTGCGGGGCGATCCGCGCTTGTGTCTGGTGGAGGTCGTTCGTGGCTGCCAGGATCGGGGGGTGAACGAGTCTTCGATTGCCGCGACGCGGTTCAGCAGAGCCCTCGACTGGGCCGGGCTGCCCCTGGCCGTCCTTCTCCTTGTGATCGGCGTACGCGACTATCGCGACGGCGGGGGCGTGGGCTGGCCGGTGGGTGGGGTGCTGCTCTTTCGACAGGCACGGCTGACATCCCGGCTTTGGAAGTGCGCCGGTCCGGGGAAGCGGCGGTTGCCGGGTGCTTGCGCGGATTACGGTGTCCGCTGCTTCTCCGGGCCGGTCGTAGGGCCGATCATGGCGCTCGTGGTCTCAAGCATCGTCGTTCAGTACACCGCCCTCCTGCGGACCAGCGACTACGACCTGTGGACGAGGTTGCGGGAGCTGCTGGAGGAGCGGGGGCTCGATCCGGGCCGGACGGTCGTCGTCGAGCTGGTGCAGGAGGGGCCCGATCACGAGGACGGGCGGGTCGTCTCCGCGGACGGGAGGGTCTACGGGTTCAGTCTCTTCTACGACCAGGCGGCCGAGCACGGAGCGCGCAGCGCCCGTCTGCACAACTGGAGCGACATCACCGCGACTTGGCGGACCGGGACACTGGCCACTCGAACGGCGGACGCCTTCTTGTGGATGTCCCGGTGCGCCGATACGGGTTGACCGTCCGACTACCGGCTCGCTGCCCGGCGCGGGTGGACCGCTCCGTCGTAGACGTTGTCCGGGGTGACGACCGCCGTGATCGCCCGGGCCAGCAGGGTGGACGGTTCCTGGCCCTGGCTGTCGATGTCGGTGTTGATCATGATGACCAGGGTGGCCTTCTTCGCGGGCAGGTAGACGGTCACCGTCTCGTAGCCCGGGATCGAGCCGTTGTGCCCGATCCATCCGTTGGCCTTGAAGATTCCGAGGCCGTAGCTGGTGCCGGGGAAACCGGTCGGCAGCGTCTTGAGCCGCTGCGCCTGGATTTCGGGGCTCAGCAGTTTCCCGGTGGCGAGGATGCCGGCCCAGCGACGCAGGTCGTGCAGGTCCGAGATCATCGCCCCGGCCGCCCAGGCCCAACTGGGGTTCCAGTCCGTCGCGTCCTCGACGCCGCCGCTCAGCGTCTGGTCGGTGTAGCCGCGCGGGTGCGGCTCGGGGAACTCCGGTCCCTCCGGGAACAGCGTGTGGCGCAGGTGGGCCGGGCGGAGCACCCGCTGGTGGATGAAGTCGGCGAGCCGCCGGCCGCTCACCTTCTCGATCACCAGCCCGAGCAGGACGAGGTTGGTGTTGGAGTACTGGAACTTGGCGCCCGGGGTGAAGGTGTTCCGGTGCTTGAACCCGTACGCGAGCAACTCCTCCGGGGTGAAGAAGCGGTGCGGGTCGCTCTCCAGGGCGTGGTCGAAGTCCTCGTCGGCGGTGTAGGGGAACAGTCCGCTGCGCATGCCGGCGAGGTGGCGCAGCGTGATCCGGTCGCCGTCGGGCACGCCGCCGACGTAGGCGGAGATCGGGTCGTCGAGCCCGATCCGGCCCTCCTCCACCAGCTTGAGCAGCGCGGTGACCGTGAAGGTCTTGGTCTCGCTGCCGATGCGGACGAAGGAGTCGGCGGACATGGGCTCCCGGGTGACGCGGTCGGCCACGCCGGTCGCGCGGACGTAGCACCCCTTGCCGGGCATCCACAGTCCGACGACGACACTGGGGATGTCCGCCTTCTTGCGGACGTCCTTGACGGTCTTGTCGAGCCGGGCGGTGAGCCGGGGACCGAATCCGTCGGGCGGGCAGTCGTCCTGGGGGTACGGGCCGGCGGTCGCGGCGGTGGGCGTGGCGGCGTGGACGGCCGTGCCGGGCGCGGCTGCCATCGGGGCCAGCACGCCCGCCACCAGCAGCGCTGCGACGAACAGCCGGCGGTGGAGGGTGCATCGCATGTCGGGGTGCCTCTTCCGGTCATGGGATCAGACGGCAACATCACCATCGGACAGGGCTGTGCGGTCCCCCGTCCGGTACGGGTTCCGGCGAGTCCACTCGTTCGGAGCCACGCGCGGATCCGGGCAAGGGGCGGGAGGGGGCGGAGCGTTGTCACAGGGGCGGAGCAGAATGGGGGGATGACTGACAGCAGTGGTGCCGCGACGGACATGTCCATGCCCGACTGGGAGAAGCGCTTCCGGGCTCCGCGCGTCTCGTTGCCCGACTGGGCCGAGGACGCGCCGGACCGGGCGCTGTTCGTCTCCAACGCCACCGGGACGTACGAGCTGTACGCCTGGGACCGCGCGAGCGGGGCGCAGCGGCAGGCGACCGACCGGCCCAACGGCACCACCGACGGGGTGCTGACGCCCGACGGCGAGTCGATCTGGTGGTTCAGCGACACGGACGGCGACGAGTTCGGCGTCTGGATGCGGCAGCCGTTCGGGGGCGGGGAGGACGAGCCGGCCGCGCCGGGCCTTGAGCCGTCGTACCCGGGCGGGCTGGCGCTCGGGCGGGACGGCACGGCGGTCGTGGGGCGCTCGACCGATGAGGACGGCTCCACGGTGCACGTCGTACGGCCCGGTTCGGGGCCCGTGGAGATCTACCGGCACCGGGAGTCCGCCCACGTCGGGGACCTGTCGTACGACGGCACGCTCGTCGCGATCGAGCACACCGAGCACGGCGACGCCATGCACTCGGCGCTGCGCGTGCTGCGGCTGGACGGCACGACGGTGGCCGATCTGGACGACACCCGGGGCGGCGCGGTGGAGCTGGGGCTCGAAGTGCTCGGATTCGCGCCCGTGGCGGGGGACGCCCGGCTGCTTGTGCGCCACCAGCGGCGCGGGCGCTGGGAGCCGATGGTGTGGGACGTGGCCTCGGGCGAGGAGACCGAGCTCGGGATCGAGCTGCCGGGCGATGTGGCGGCCGAGTGGTACCCGGACGGTTCGGCGCTGCTCGTGGCGCACAGCTTCGAGGCGCGCAGCGAGCTGTGGCGGTACGACTTCGCCACGCGGCAGCTCGCGGCCGTACCCACGCCGGCCGGGACGGTGTCGGGGGCGACGGCCCGGCCCGACGGATCGGTGGAGTACCTCTGGTCCTCGGCCGCCGAGCCGCCGGTGGTGCGGTCGACGTCCGGGCGCGTGGTGCTCGATCCGCCGGGGATGCGGGCGCCGGCCTCGGTGCCGGTCGAGGACGTGTGGGTGGAGGGCCCGGGTGGGCGCGTGCACGCGCTCGTGCAGCGGCCGGCCACGGGCGAGGGCCCGTTCCCGACGGTCTTCGAGATCCACGGCGGGCCGGCCTGGCACGACAGCGACGCGTTCGCGGCCGGCCCGGCGGCGTGGGTCGACCACGGCTACGCGGTCGTGCGCGTCAACTACCGCGGCTCGACGGGGTACGGGCGCGAGTGGACGGACGCGCTCAAGCACCGGGTCGGGCTGATCGAGCTGGAGGACATCGCCGCCGTGCGGGAGTGGGCCGTGTCCTCGGGGCTCGCGGACCCGGCGAAGCTCGTGCTGGCGGGCGGGTCGTGGGGCGGTTACCTGACGCTGCTCGGGCTCGGTACGCAGCCGGACGCGTGGGCGGTGGGGCTGGCGGCGGTGCCGGTGGCCGACTACGTGACGGCGTACCACGACGAGATGGAGGCGCTGAAGGCGCTGGACCGCACCCTGCTGGGCGGTACGCCGGAGGAGGTGCCGGACCGCTTCGCGGCGTCGTCGCCCCTGACGTACGTCGACGCGGTGCGGGCCCCGGTCTACATCTCGGCGGGCGTCAACGACCCGCGCTGTCCCATCCGGCAGGTCGAGAACTACGTGGACCGGCTGGCGGCGCGGGGTGCGGCGTACGAGGTGTACCGGTACGACGCGGGGCACGGGTCGCTGGTGGTGGAGGAGCGGATCAAGCAGGTACGCCTGGAGATCGACTTCGCGGCGCGGCACCTGGGGTAGCGCGCCGGGCGGACCCCGGGCTGGGGGTACGGGCCGGCGGGCCCGTACCTTGGTGGGGTGTACCGGTTCCTGCTGACGCCCCGCTGGTGGGGGATCCACCTCTTCGTCGTGCTGGCCATCCCCTTCTGCGTGTTCATGGGGTCCTGGCAGCTCGGTCGGTTCGAAGACCGTGTCGAGACGCACCAGGCCGCCGAGGAGAAGCCGGACCCCGGCCGACAGGCCGCCGTGCCCCTCGACACGCTGCTGCCCGTCGACAAGGAGACGTCCGGGCGCCCGGCCACCGCGACCGGGCGCTACGCCGAGCAGTTCGTCGTGCCCGGGCGGAAGATCGACGGCGAGTCCGGTGCGTACGTGCTGACCCTGCTGCGTACGGACGGCGGCAAGGCGCTGCCCGTCGTGCGCGGCTGGCTGCCCGCCGGCGGCGACGCGCCCCCCGCACCCCCGGGCGAGGTCACGGTCACCGGCGCGCTCCAGGCGTCCGAGAACCCGGGCACCGACGGGGTGCACACGGGTGGCGGGCTCCCGGAGGGGCAGCTCGGCATGATCAGCGCGGCTTCGCTCGTCAATCTGGTCCCGTACGACGTGTACGACGCCTGGATCACGCTCACCGAGGGCGATTCCGGCATGCGGCCGGTGCCCGCGGTCGCCCCGCAGGGCAGCGGCCTGGACCTCAAGGCGTTCCAGAACCTGGGCTACACCGGTGAGTGGTTCGTCTTCGCCGGCTTCGTGCTCTTCATGTGGTTCCGGCTGATGCGCCGGGAGGCGGAGGCCGCGCGGGACCTCGCCCTGGGCATCGCTCCCGGCGCGGTGGAGGGGCCGGGCGGCCCGGTGGGCGCGGCGACCGAAGGTGACACCGAAAGCGAAGCCGACGCCGGTGCCGAAGCTGTCGCCGGTACCGATGCGGGTGCGGGTGCGGGTGCCGGTGCCGGTGCCGGTGCCGGTTCCGCTGTCGGTGGTGTGCGGGACTGACGGGTTACGACGACGGGGCGGGAGTGCCGGTTTCCGGCCGCTCCCGCCCCGTCGGCGTGTCCGGCGTCGTTACCCCGCGAGCACGCCCGTGCGGTAGACCGTTCCCGCGCAGGCGTTGGGGACCACGGCCACCGCGGTCGGCGCACCCGCCGCGGTCGTGTGGCTCACCGTGACGCTGCCGTCCGCCGTGCCGCCGTCCTCGGTGCCGAGCTGGGGCTGCGTACCGGTCTGCTCGGTGCCGCCCTCGCCACCGGTCCCGGTGCTCCCGCTGGATTCACCGCTTCCCGTGCCGCCGCTGGTCGTGACCGGGCCGGTGCCCGGGTCCTCGGGGGAGGGCGACGGGTCGGGCGGCGTACCTGTCGTCGGGCAGGTCTCCGTCGGCACCCAGGCGAACCTCACCTCGTACGCCCTGCCCGGCTCCAGCAGCAGGCCGGTCGTCTCCAGGGACGGGTCCGGCAGACCGGACGCCGCGTCTCCCGAGGTGTGGTCGACGACGTTGATGCGGGCCGGGTCGGCCGCTCCCGACGCCTGAACGCTCACCATGCCGCCGCCGGCCATCGTGCACGCCGTACCGGAGATGTTGGCGATACGGAACACGCCGTACACCTTGCCCTCGGCGTCCGCGGGGTTGGCCGCGGCGACCTCGGTGCCGAGCTGGGCGGCGCCGCACGTCGGCAGGGACGCGGCCGCGCTGCCCGGGGCCTGGCCGCCCGTTCCCGTACCGGCGCCCGTTCCCGAGCCGGTGTCCGACGAACCCTTTCCGGGGTTCTTCGCCCTGTCCTTCTTCTTTTCCTTGTCCGTCTTCGAGGTCGACTTGTCGGACGGCCTGTCCGCCTCCCTCTTTCCGCCCTCGTTGCCCTTCTGCCAGCCGGTGCCGCCGTGCGTGTCCTGGCCGTGACCGGCTATCGAGGGCCGGGCGTCGGACGCGCTGCCGGTGTTGGCCACGTGGACGAAGGCGGGCACGGCCATGCCCACGAAGAGCGCGGCGGCCGCCATGCCGACGACGGCCTGGCGCCGCCTGGCGCGCCGGGCCGGGACCGCCTTGCGCAGGTGGTCGAGGGCGTGCTGCGAGGGCTCAAGCTCCTCGACCGCGCCGCGCAGCATCCGGCGCAGGGCCAGCTCGTCGGTGCCGAAGTCGTGAAACTCGGCGGGGGCGGGCCCGGGGTCAGCAGGCTGCACGTCAGCCGGCTCGGCGTCGGCGTCGGCAGTCTCGGCCACCACCGGCTCGGCGGTCTCCGCCGCGGCGGACTCCAGCTCCGCCGACTCCGGCTCCGCGGTGCCCGGCTCGACGGCCTCCGGCTTCGCCGTGGCCGCTTCCGCGGACTCCGGCTCGGCGCAGACCACTTCGGCGCAGGCCGCTTCGGCGGACGCCGGTTCGGTGTCCGCCTGCTCCGCGTCCGCCGGCTCCGTGTCCCGCTCGGTGCTGTGCCCGCTGCTCTGCTCGATGTCCGACTCCGCGCTCTGCTCGTGATCCGCCTCGGAGGTCGGCTCCGCTTCCGGCTCGATGCCGTCTTCGCGCTCGTTCGGCCCGTCGTTCACAATCGCTTTTCCAGTCAGGTCGTTCAACGGCCCGTCCGGCCCGTGCCGCTCTTGCTCGCTGCTCATGCCGAGGCCTCCATGGCGACGCGGAGCGCCGCGATGCCGCGTGAGCCGTACGCCTTCACCGAGCCCAGGGATATGCCCAGCGTCTCGGCGCACTGGGCCTCGGTCATGTCCGCGAAGTACCGCAGGACCAGCACCTCGCGCTGACGCCGCTGGAGGCCGCGCATCGCCTTGATCAGCGCGTCGCGCTCCAGCTGGTCGTACGCCCCCTCCTCCGCGCTCGCCATGTCGGGCATCGGCTTCGAGAGCAGCTTCAGCCCGAGGATGCGGCGCCGGAGCGCCGAGCGGGAGAGGTTCACCACGGTCTGGCGCAGGTAGGCCAGGGTCTTCTGCGGGTCGCGGACCCGGTTGCGCGCGGAATGCACACGTATGAACGCTTCCTGCACGACGTCCTCACACGAGGCCGTGTCGTCCAGCAGCAGCGCCGCCAGACCGAGCAGGGAACGGTAATGGGCCCGGTAGGTCTCGGTCAGGTGGTCGACTGTGGTGCCCGCGGTCATGGCGTCGTCAGCGCCCTCGCGCGGGGACGGTATGCGCGAAGCGGAACGCGCCGTCGGCATGGGGGCGATCACCGGCATGCCGCCGGGCGTGCGGGGACGCCGGATCGGACGCAATGTCGCGCCGCGAACCGGGACCGCTGTGATGTCGAGAACCTCTGCCACGCCTGTTGGACACTCGTCCCCCCGACAGGGTTGTACGCGCGAGGCACCGGTTTTGACGGTGCGACAATCGCCCCCATGCGTACCCCCTCCTGAATGCCCCATTTGTCGCGACACTTTGCCGGGGGCTACCGCAAAGACGCTCCCCTCCTGACTGCCGGTTGCAGCAAGGCGGGGAGCGAATAATCGAACGAAGCAATGCCCCGGTACAAGTAGTACAGACTTCGACGTACTCACAGAGCGTTCACAGATTCTACGCAGTGTTCGGGTTTACGCCGCCCCGATTTCGGCGGCCACCAGCTCCGCGATCTGCGTGGTGTTCAGCGCGGCGCCCTTGCGGAGGTTGTCGCCGCACACGAAGAGTTCGAGGGCCGTCGGGTCGTCCAGCGACCGCCGCACCCGCCCCACCCACGTCGGGTCCGTGCCCACCACGTCGGCCGGCGTGGGGAACTCCCCCGCCGCCGGGTTGTCGAACAGCACCACACCCGGCGCGGTCGCCAGGATCTCGTGCGCCCGCTCGACCGACACCTCGTTCTCGAAGCGCGCGTGCACGGCCAGCGAGTGCGTCGTGAGCACCGGAACCCGCACGCAGGTGACCGACACGGGAAGCCCGGGCCGGTCCAGGATCTTGCGCGACTCGGCGCGCACCTTCAGCTCCTCGGACGACCACCCGTCGTCGGCGAGCGAACCGGCCCACGGCACAACGTTCAGCGCGATCGGCGCGGCGAAGGGCCCGGTGTCGTCACCCACCGCCCGCCGTACGTCGCCGGGGTGCGTGCCCAGCTCCGTGCCGGCGACCATCGAGAGCTGGGTGCGCAGGGTGTCGACGCCGGCCCGGCCCGCGCCGCTCACCGCCTGGTACGAGGAGACGACGAGCCCGGCGAGGCCGAACTCGGCGTGCAGCGCGCCCACCGCGACGATCATCGACAGGGTGGTGCAGTTCGGGCTGGCCACGATGGAGCGCGGGCGGGCCCGTACGGCGTGCGGGTTGACCTCGGGCACGACCAGCGGGACGTCCGGGTCCATCCGGAAGGCCGCCGAGTTGTCCACCACCACCGCGCCCTGCGCGGCGGCGACCGGCGCCCATCGTGCGGCCACCTCGTCGGGTACGTCGAACATGGCGACGTCGACGCCCGCGAGGGTCTCCTCCGACAGCGCCAGGACCTCGGTCTCCGCCCCGCGCACGACCAGCTTGCGGCCGGCCGAGCGCGGGGACGCGAGCAGCCTGATCTCGCCCCAGACATCGGCGTGCTGGGACAGGATCTGGAGCATGACGGCGCCGACGGCTCCGGTCGCTCCGACGACCGCGAGCGTCGGCTTGCCCGTCACTGGTGCGTCACCTTCCGGTGCCGCCGTAGACGACCGCCTCGTCGGAGTCGCTGTCGAGGCCGAAGGCCGAGTGCACGGCGCGCACGGCCTCGTTGACGTCGTCGGCGCGGGTGACGACCGAGATGCGGATCTCGGAGGTCGAGATCAGCTCGATGTTCACGCCCGCGTCGGCGAGCGCCTCGAAGAAGCCCGCAGTGACGCCCGGGTTCGTCTTCATGCCGGCGCCGACGAGGGAGATCTTGCCGATCTGGTCGTCGTAGCGCAGCGAGTCGAAACCGACGGCGCTCTTCGTCTTCTCCAGGGCGTCGATGGCCTTGCGGCCCTCCGTCTTGGGAAGGGTGAAGGAGATGTCGGTGAGACCCGTCGACGCGGCCGAGACGTTCTGCACGACCATGTCGATGTTGATCTCGGCGTCCGCGACGGCCCGGAAGATCGCCGCGGCCTCGCCCGGCTTGTCCGGCACACCGACGACCGTGACCTTGGCTTCGGAGACGTCGTGGGCGACTCCGGAGATGATGGCGTGCTCCACCTGCTGGTCCCCTTGCGGCTCGTTGCTGACCCAGGTGCCGCGCAGTCCGGAGAAGGACGAGCGGACGTGGATCGGGATGTTGTATCGGCGTGCGTACTCGACGCACCGGTGCAGCAGCACCTTGGAGCCGGAGGCTGCGAGCTCCAGCATGTCCTCGAAGGAGATCCAGTCGATCTTCCGGGCCTTCTTCACGACCCGGGGGTCGGCGGTGAAGACGCCGTCCACATCGGTGTAGATCTCACAGACCTCGGCGTCCAGCGCTGCCGCGAGGGCGACCGCGGTCGTGTCCGACCCGCCCCGGCCGAGGGTGGTGATGTCCTTCTTGTCCTGGGACACACCCTGGAACCCGGCGACGATGGCGATGTTGCCCTCGTCGAGGGCGGTGCGGATACGGCCCGGCGTGACATCGATGATGCGCGCTTTGTTGTGGACCGAGTCGGTGATGACACCTGCCTGGCTGCCCGTGAACGACTGGGCCTCGTGGCCCAGGTTTTTGATCGCCATGGCCAGCAGCGCCATGGAGATCCGCTCACCCGCGGTCAGCAGCATGTCGAATTCACGTCCGGCAGGGATCGGGGATACCTGCTCGGCGAGGTCGATCAACTCGTCCGTCGTGTCGCCCATCGCCGAAACCACGACAACGACCTGGTGGCCGTTCTTCTTGGCATCGACGATTCGCTTGGCGACCCGCTTGATGCCCTCGGCATCGGCAACGGAGGAGCCTCCGTACTTCTGCACGACAAGGCCCACGTGCGCTCCTCGTTAGTCATTACTGCGGTCGGCTCAGTTTACCGAGCGGACGGGGCCTGCCCACGTGGTACCGCATCGTGAGATGTCCCGCTCACGACTCGGTCACGTCGGCAGGTCCTGCCCGCTCGACGGGGACCCCTGCCCGGCGACGGGCAGGGTACGCGAAAGGTGTCCCGGCTCACACGGTCCGCGCCGGGGGTGCCCGTCCCCCGGCGCGGACCGGCGGCGGCCGTACGGGCCTCGCCGGCGTGCCGCCGCCCGTACGCTGCACCCGTGCTGTCATACGAGGAACTGACCCCGCCGGAGCGCCAGTTGTGGGACGCCTTCCCCGCGGGGCGCGAGGTGGACCTGCGGGGCGGTGAGGACCGTACGGTCAGGGCGGCCGTCGTCGTGGCGCTGCTGCTCGGACAGAACGCCGAGCCCGCCGGGGCCGTACCCGCCCTCCGGCTCACCGGCGCGCGGATCACCGGGCGGATCGCGCTCGACGGGGCGGAGATCCGGCACCTCCTGCGGCTCCGGGAGTGCGTGCTGGAGGAGGGCGTGAGTCTGGAGGCGGCCTCCACCCTGGCCGTGGGCATCGTGGACAGCCGGCTGCCCGGCTTCCGGGCCCCCAGCGCCCGCATCGGGGGCCGGCTGACCCTGCGCGGATCCGTCGTGGAGGGCAGCGACGACCGGTTCGCCGTCCAGCTCATCCACGCGCACGTCAGCGGCGAGCTGCTGCTGACCGGGGCCACGCTCTCGGCGCCCGGCGGCATCGCGCTGTCCGGCGGCGGCATGGTGCTGGACGGGGCGCTGTACTGCGAGGACGGGTTCCGCGCCGAGGGGACGGTCCAGTTGCCGGGGGCCCAGCTGAACGGCGGCCTGTTCATGCGGGGCGCGCGGCTGGAGGCGCCCGGGGGCGTGGCGCTCAACGGGGACAACATGACGGTCAGCACGGTGCGGCTCTCGCGCGGGTTCACCGCCGACGGAAAGGTGCGGCTGCGCGGCGCCCAGGTCGGCGACCTGCTGTCGTTCGAGGGGGCGGACCTGTCGGGGACGGGCACGTCGCTGGTCTGCATCGGCATGCGGACCGCCGACCTCGACCTGCGGTTCGCCGCCCCGCCGGGCGGCCGGGTGGACCTGCGGAACGTCCACGCCGCGGGCGTCGTCGACGACCGGCGCACCTGGCCGCCGGTCCTGCGGCTCGACGGGTTCGTGTACGACTCCATACGGTTCGGCGACGAGGACGCGATGCCCGGCGGGGACGCGCCGGCGCGGCGCCTGCTCTGGTTCCTGCGGGACCACGACTACGCGCCCCAGCCGTACGAGCAGCTGGCGTCGTACTACCGGCGCATCGGCCACGACGACCACGCCCGCCGCGTGCTCCTGCACAAGCAGCGCCGGCGGCGCCGGACGGCGCGCGCCGCGGGGCGCGTGTGGGGCGCCCTGCTGGACGTCACCGTGGGCTACGGCTACCGGCCGTGGCTGGCCGGGGTGTGGCTCGCCGCCCTGACCACCGCGGGGACGGTGGTGTTCGGACGGCTGACGCCGACGCCCGTGAAGCCCGGCGAGGGGCCGCCGTTCGACGCCTTCGTGTACTCGCTCGACCTGCTGATCCCCGTCGGCGGCCTGGGGCAGCGCGGCGCATGGCACTGGGCGGGCGGGGACGCCCAGTGGCTGGCGTACGCCTTCGTCGCGATCGGCTGGGTGCTGACCACCGCCGTGCTGGCCGGGGTGACGCGGGCCCTGTCGAAGAACTAGACGGTGTTCAGGCCGAGCGGCCCGGCGATCTCCTGCGCCATGACCCGGCCGGCCTCCGCCTCCAGGTCCTCCTCGCCCAGGTCCTCGTCCGTGTCCAGGCCGTCGAGCTCCTGGAGCGGCTGGTCGAGGCGGACGTGCGCCACCAGGGACTGGAGGGCGCGCAGGCAGGCGGACGCGGTGGATCCCCAGTTGGAGAAGTACGAGAACTGCCACCACCACAGCGCTTCGGTGGTGCGACCCGCCCGGTAGTGGGCCAGGCCGTGGCGCAGGTCCGTGATGACGTCGGCCAGGTCGTCCGAGATGCGGCAGGGGACGGGCGCCTTGCGCGGCTCGTACGGGTCGAAGACCTCGGAGTAGACGTCGATCGGATCGAGCATCACGGCGAACCGCTGCCGCAGGTCGTCCGGGTCCGGCTCGGGGCCGAGGTCCGGCTCGTACCGCTCGTCGGGGAGGATGTCCTCGTGCGCGCCGAGCCGGCCGCCCGCGAGGAGCAGCTGGGAGACCTCCAGCAGCAGGAACGGGACGGCGCTGTCCGGCTCGTCGCCCTTGGCCACTTCCGTGACCGCGACGATGAAGCTCTCGATCTGGTCGGCGATCTGGACGGCGAAGTCGTCCGGGTCCTGCGCGACCGCGTGCAGCAGCTTTGCGTTGACGTCAGACATCGAGCAATCGTCTCCCCTCGAAGGCACGGCCCAGCGTGACCTCGTCGGCGTACTCAAGATCTCCCCCGACGGGGAGTCCACTGGCCAGGCGTGTCACCCGAAGACCCATCGGCTTGATCATCCGGGCGAGGTAGGTGGCCGTCGCCTCGCCCTCCAGGTTGGGATCGGTGGCCAGGATCAGCTCCGTGACGGCGCCGTCCGCGAGGCGGGCCAGCAGCTCGCGGATCCGCAGGTCGTCGGGGCCGACGCCCTCGATGGGGCTGATCGCCCCGCCGAGCACGTGGTAGCGGCCGCGGAACTCCCGCGTCCGCTCGACCGCGACGACGTCCTTGGGCTCTTCGACGACGCAGATGACCGCCGGGTCGCGGCGCGGATCACGGCAGATGCCGCACCGCTCCTCCTGCGCGACGTTGCCGCAGACCGCACAGAAGCGGACCTTGTCCTTGACCTCCAGGAGGGCATGGGCGAGGCGGCGCACATCGGTCGGCTCGGCCTGGAGGATGTGGAAGGCGATCCGCTGCGCGCTCTTGGGACCGACGCCGGGCAGCCTGCCCAACTCGTCGATGAGGTCCTGGACCACGCCTTCGTACAACGGATTGCCTTCCTTGCCCTGCCGGTCCTGCCTGGTACGTACGGTAGTTGCTGCGGGCCCGGCTTAGAAGGGGAGTCCCGGCATCCCGCCGAGCCCCTGGGCCAGCGGGCCCAGCTTCTCCTGCTGGAGCTGCTGCGCGTTCTCGTTCGCGGCCTGCACGGCGGCGACGACGAGGTCCGCGAGGGTCTCGGTGTCCTCCGGGTCGACCGCCTTGGGGTCGATCACCAGTGCGCGCAGCTCACCGGAGCCGTTGACGGTCGCCCTGACCAGCCCGCCGCCGGCCTGGCCGTCGACATCGGTCCTGGCGAGTTCCTCCTGCGCCCTGGCGAGGTCCTGCTGCATCTTCTGGGCCTGCTGGAGCAGCTGCTGCATGTTGGGCTGGCCACCACCGGGAATCACGGTCACTCCTGGCACTTCGACGACGATTGTTTCGGTACAGCGAGCCTACGTGTTCGCCGGGCGCCGCGCCCATGCCGTACGCCGCGACTCTTTCGGGTGAGACCCGGCGGCTCCTCTACCTGACCACGGCACGCTTCCGGCCGGTAATGCCGGTGTATCGGCCCCACGGCCCACCATTCGGCGGTAGGAAGAGCATGCGTATGCACTGCGTCACAGCACGTCGCACCACGTCACACCACTACCCGCAATGTCACGGACAGAGCGCAAGCGCAGAGGAGTGCCCGGTGAGCCAGCCGGAGATGCAGCCCGAGGGGCCCGCCTGGACGGAGGGCGGGGGTGCGACCGATCAGTCGCACGACGAGGACGATCTGCTGGGGAGGCCGTTCCCGCTCGGCGACTGGGGCGAGCCCGCGGAGCGTCTCGACGAGCTCTACCGCTGGGTCGAGGCGGGCGCGCTCCGGGCCACCGACTGGTACCTCGCCGACCGGGCCCGCAAGCGCCGAGCGGCCCGCGTACTGCGCACCGGCACGGCGGCCGGCGTGATCGCAGGGGCCGCGCTGCCGCTCGTCGACCTCGCGGGGGCGGTCGACGGAGCCGCCGCGTGGGGGTACCTGCCGCTGCTCCTGGGGGCCGCGTGCATGGCCTGCGACCGGTACTTCGGGCTCACCTCGGGGTGGATGCGCGACGTGGCGGCGGCGCAGGCCGTGCAGCGCCGGCTGCAGGCGCTCCAGTTCGACTGGGCGACGGAGAGCGTACGGGAGATGCTCGGCCCCACGGAGGGGACGGCCGGTGAGGCGGCCGAGCGCTGCCTGGGCATCCTGCGGCGGTTCTCGGAGGACATCTCGGAGCTGGTCCGGTCCGAGACGGCGGACTGGATGATCGAGTTCCGGGCGGGACCCGCGCCGCTGGTGATGCAGTCGGCGGGCGGACCGGGCGGTCCCCGCCACCGCGACGGGGGCGCGCCGGGCGGGCGGTACCCGCTGCCTCCGGGGACGCGGCCGAACATGCCCCGGCAGCGGCCTCCGGAGTCGCCCCGCTGACGCGGGCCCGGGTCCCGGGGGCCGCCGCTTCGGCGGGTCGGCCGGTCAGCTGAAGATGATCATGGAGCCTTGGCCGAGGCTCCGGGTCGCCGCCGCGTGCAGGCCCAGCCAGACGTGGCGTTCGCGGGCGAAGGGGTTCTCGTCGTACGGAAGAGCGTCGGCCGGCTCCTCCAGGGTGGTCGGGCGCTCGGGCGGGCGGGGCGCCGACGGCGGGTTCGCCGGGTCGATGCCGATCGAGGGGGCGACGAACTCCAGCTCCCGCAGGAGGCCCTGCGTGGAGCCCAGAGGGCCGCCGCCCGCGAGCAGTTCCTCGTTGGACAGGGGCTCCGCGTAATCCACCGGGACGTACGCGCCGGCGTGGTCGTAGTGCCAGACCAGGTGCGACTGCCGGGCCGTCGGCTCGAACATCTCCAGGAGCTGCTCGTAGTCGCCGCCGAGGGCGTCCACCGGCGTCACCTCCAGGCCGCAGAGCTGGAGGAGGTACGCGCGCCGCAGGAAGTGCAGCGCGTCGTAGTCGAAGCCGGCCACCGGGGCGACGTCGCCCGAGAGGCCCGGCATGTAGGCGAACACGGGGACGGTCGGCAGGCCCGCGTCGGTGAGGGCCTTGTCGTACGACGCGATCTCTTCGGCGAAGGGATTGTCGGGGCTGTGGCACAGCACATCGACGAGGGGGACCAGCCACAGGTCACAGGCCACGTACGGCTCGCTCTCCACTGGATTCGTGCGACAGTCCAGGAAGCGTAGTGCTACCGCGTCGCCGCGCACAGTTGGCGTACGCGACCCGATCCCGTCACCGGCCCGCGCCCACGTCCCAGATCCAGGCCCCGCCCGCCCGCTTCGCCGGCTGCCCGAGCAGGCGCGACACCGTCTCGCGCAGCGCCTCGTCGTTGTCCTGCGGCGCGAGCACGAGCACTCCGGCCCGCCAGAACCTCAGGTCGGCGCGGGCCTGGGCC
Source organism: Streptomyces sp. NPDC054887 (assembly GCF_053610585.1). NCBI lineage: Bacteria > Bacillati > Actinomycetota > Actinomycetes > Kitasatosporales > Streptomycetaceae > Streptomyces > Streptomyces sp. NPDC054887. Next base: position 17,860 of record NZ_JBSGYQ010000026.1, read on the forward strand.
CGCCAGTCGGGGCCGATGGCGGGGGCCGCGGCGCCGTAGCGGACGTCCCGCAGGAGGTTCGACGTGTGGCGGGGGGCGGCGCCGTAGATGCCGATGCGGTCCGGGCCCCAGGGGCCGTTGAAGTAGCCGCCGGGGACCGCGAAGTCGGGGGCCGTGGCGGACTGCCAGTGCAGGGCCTCCGCGTTGCCGGGGTCCGGGAGCGGCACGGGAACGACCGATTCGCCCTCGGCGACGTAACGCTTCCACGTCCCGTCGGCGATGAAGGCCGGGACGTCGGGCCGCTCCCGCACCGGCAGCGGCGTCGGGACGATCGGCAGCAGCGCGAGGGCGATCGCGGTGAGCCCGAGCGTGCGCGAGAAACGGTCGGGGGCGGTGCGCACGCGGTCCACCGCCAGCGCCACCAGGATGCCGAGGACCGGGGCGCAGATCATCGCCACCCGCGACTCGATGACCGACTCGAACAGCGGCTGGTGGGCGAGGACCCGCCAGGGCCCCGGCAGGACCACCTCGGTGTACGGGACGCGCACCCTCGGCCCGAGCGACAGCAGCGCGGCACCGAGCCCGGTGAAGGTGAGCGCCTTGACCAGGGGCAGCCGCCACAGGGCCAGCGCGACGGCGAAGGCGAGTCCGGCCAGCGGGTAGCCGAAGAAGGCGTTCTGCTCGGTGCGGTTCATGGCGAGCGGATCGGCCCGCGCCTCGTCTCCGAGCAGCGCGCGCCCGGAGAACTCCAGGAAGGCGAGCGGGCTGTTGCCGGCGTTGTCGCCGTGCAGCACGCTGTGGTAGCTCTGCGGGCCGAAGAACTGCCAGTACAGCGGGAAGGCCACCAGCGGCACGCTCACGGCGGCGGCCACACCGAGCCCCTTGAGCAGCGGACGGCGGGCGGCGCGGGCGGCCTCGCGGTGCGCGAGGGCGTAGAAGCCGGCGAAGAGCAGCATGCCCATGGCGGCGAGGAGCAGCGGCTCCTCGCCGAGGAAGATCTGGTACGTCGCGAACAGCCCGAGCAGCACCCCGTCCCGTACGGTCCGCTCCCCGTCCCCCTCGCAGAGCCGCAGGGCCCGGTCGATGATCACCGGGATCATGAAGAGCACGGCGAAGTTGGGGTGGGCGTTGGCGTGCGAGATCATCGGCGGCGCGAAGGCGCACAGCGCGGCCCCGGTGGCCGCCGCCCGGCGGCTGGTGACCAGGCGCTTGGCGATCAGCCAGTACCAGGCGACGGCGGTGGCGGCCAGGCCGCCGGTCAGCACGAGCGCCCAGGTCGTGGTCGGCCCGAAGGCCAGCGTCACGGGGACGAACGGCACGGACAGCCCGAGCATGACGGTGTTCGCCATCAGGTTCACGCCGTCGGGATGGTTCTGGGCGGTCGTGAAGAGCGGGTTGCGCAGATGGGTCACGTTGTCGGCGGTGACCGCGAAGAACCACTCCCACTGGTTCTGGTCCTGGCCCGAGTCGGCGAGGTAGCGGCGGTCCAGGTCCGCCCACAGGCCCTTGTAGAGCAGTACGGAGGCGAGGACGAAGAGGGCCGCCACGGCCAGGTCGACGCGTCGTACGCGCCGGAACCTGAGCCGCGCGAGTTCGACGAGCACGTTGAGGTAGTCGACCGGTCTGACCTTGGAGCCGGCCTGGTGGGCCCAGCGGACCGGGACCTCGGCCACCTGCCATCCCGCCCGCCGGAAGAACTGGAGTATCTCCACGTCCGTCCCCCACCCGTCGAGCCGGGCGTCCGCGAAGGCGGCCCGCGCCTTGTCGCCGTCGAAGAGCTTGAAGCCGCACTGGGTGTCCCGTATGCCGGGCACGGCGACGGCCCGTATGAGCCGGTTGCCGAGCCGTCCGAGCCACTCGCGCACCCGCCGCTGGTGCACGTCGATGGACGACTCGGGATGCGCGCGCGAGCCGATGGCGGCGGCGAGCCCCTCCTCGTCCTGGGCGAGTTCCTTGTCGAGGCGGTCGAGTTCCTCGATGGGGGTGGCCAGGTCCGCGTCCGTGACCAGCACCCGGGCGCCGCGCGAGGCGAGGACGCCGCGCCGCAGGGCGTGGCCCTTGCCCCGGTTGCCGGTCTCGTCGGCCTCCACCAGCAGGATGCGCGGCTCCTTCGCGGCGGCGGCCCGTACCGCGTCGGCCGTGCCGTCGGTGGAGCCGTCGTCGACGACGATCAGCTCCCAGCGGTTCCAGCGGCCGGGGTTGGCGTTCAGGTGCGCGCGGATCGCGTCCAGGGTGGGGCCCAGCCGCCGTTCCTCGTTGTAGGCGGGGACGACGACCGTCAGATCGGCTCTCACTGCTGCGGACGCTCCAGCCGCTCGCCGCCGGCCAGCTCCCCGGCCCACGCCAGCATCCGCGCGTGGTACGCCGCGACCACCGCACGGACCGCCTCGGCGTCGCCGCGCGTCACCGCGTCCACGACTTCGGCGTGGTCCTGCCACATCCGGTCCCGCAGCGCGGGGTCGCCCCGCAGGTACGGGACGGAGAAGACCCAGCAGCGCAGCCGCAGCCGGTGCAGGAAGCCGGCGATGTGCGGGTTGTCGACGAGGGCGCCGAGTTCGCGCCAGAAACGCAGGTCGTAGCCGATGAAGATGTCGAGGTCGCCCGCGCGGGCGGCGCGCGCCGCCTCTTCGGCCCGGCGCCTGACGGCCAGCAGCACATCGGCGCGCGCGCCGCTCCAGCCGCTGCGCGCCAGCTCGTGGAAGACGGCGTCGCAGACGAGCGAGCGCGCCTCGACCATGGAACGGAAGTCCGCCACGGAGATCTCGCAGACGCGGAAGCCGCGGTGCTGGTCGGAGTCGAGCAGGCTCTGCGCCGTCAGGTCGACGAGCGCCTCCCTGACCGGTGTCGCGGAGACGCCGTACTGGTCTGCGATCTGCTTGACGGTGAACTCCTGGCCCGGGCGCAGACGCCCCGCGAGCACTTCGTCACGCAGCGCGTCGGCGATCTGCTGCCGCAGGGTGTTGCGGGTCACAGGTCCGCTCGCGGGCATGGCGTCTTTCCCCTTCGGATGGCTCCGGACACCATAGGCGGTGCCGGCCGGAGCCCGCCGGGGAGTGCCGTGCGCCGGGCGGGGACGCTCTCCCCGCCCGGCGGGTGCGCTCAGGCGGCCGTGGTGTGCTCGTCGGCGGCCGACAGGGCGATGTCCAGGGCCGCCAGGCCCTCCTTCGCCTCGGCCTCGGTGACGTTGCACGGCGGCACGACGTGCGTGCGGTTCATGTTGATGAAGGGCCACAGGCCGTTCTTCTTGCAGGCCGCGCCGAACGCGGCCATCGGGGCGTTGGCCTCCCCCGAGGCGTTGTACGGGACGAGCGGCTCGCGGGTCCCGCGGTCCTTCACCAGGTCCAGGGCCCAGAACATGCCGGTGCCGCGGATCTCGCCGATGCTCGGGTGGCGCTCGGCCAGCTCGCGCAGGCCCGGGGCGATCACCGTCTCGCCGATGTGCGCCGCGTTCTCGACGACGCGCTCCTCGTCCATCACCCGGATGGTGGCGACGGCCGCCGCGCACGCCAGCGGGTGGCCGGAGTACGTGAGACCGCCCGGGTAGGGGCGCTTGTCGAAGGTCTCGGCGATCGCGCCGGAGATCGCGACGCCGCCCAGCGGCACGTAGCCGGAGTTGACGCCCTTCGCGAAGGTCATCAGGTCCGGTACGACGCCGAAGTGCTCGGCGGCGAACCACTTGCCCGTACGGCCGAAGCCCGCCATGACCTCGTCGAGGACGAAGACGATGCCGTACCGGTCGCAGATCTCGCGTACGCCCGCGAGGTAGCCGGGCGGCGGGGTCATGATGCCGGCCGTGCCCGGGATCGTCTCCAGGACGATCGCGGCGACGGCGGCCGGCCCCTCGAAGGCGATGGTGTCCTCAAGGTGCTGGAGCGCGCGGGCGCACTCCTCGGCCTCGGTCGTCGAGTAGAACGCGGACCGGTAGAGGAACGGCGCCCAGAAGTGGACGGTGCCCGAGGTGCCGTTGTCGCTGGCCCAGCGGCGCGGGTCGCCCGTCAGATTGATCGCGGTGGTGGTGCCGCCGTGGTACGAGCGGTACGCGGCGAGGACCTTGTGCCGGCCCGTGTGCAGACGGGCCATGCGGACGGCGTTCTCGATGGCCTCGGCGCCGCCGTTGGTGAAGAAGATCTTGTCGAGGTCGCCGGGGGTGCGCTCGGCGATGAGGCGTGCGGCCTCGGAGCGCGGCTCGACGGCGAAGGCGGGCGCGAAGGTGGAGAGCTTCGCGGCCTGCTCCTGGATCGCCGCGACGACCTTCGGGTGCTGGTAGCCGATGTTGGTGAAGACGAGGCCGCTGGTGAAGTCGAGGTAGCGGTTGCCCTCGTAGTCCCAGAAGTACGAACCCTCGGCGCCGGCGACGGCGAGCGGATCGATCAGTCCCTGGGCGGACCAGGAGTGGAACACGTGCGCGCGGTCGGCGGCCTTCACGGCGGCGCCGGCCCGGGGGTCGACATGAGGGGTCATGGCCACAGCGTAGATACGCCCCGGTGGGGCCCGACATGGCCACCTTGTATGTCCTGCGCCACTTTGGTGGGCAGGGTGTCGAGCCGCCGGGTCATTGACAACAAGCTGTCATCATGACAGCATCTTGTCATCGAATCCGAGGAGACCGTCATGACACGCACGACCGTGCACCTCGCCGTCTACGACACCTTCGCCGACTGGGAGACGGGCCACACCACGGCGCACCTGGCCCGCAGCGGCTGCGCCGTGCGGACCGTCGCCGCCTCGCGCAGCCCCGTGACGACCATGGGCGGCATGCGCGTCCAGCCCGACCTCGCCCTCGACGACGTACGCCCCGGGGACAGCGCGCTGCTGATCCTCACCGGCGCGAGCCTCTGGGACACCTCCGACGACCTGGCCCCCTTCGCCCGCAAGGCCCGGGAGTTCCTCGGCGCGGGCGTGCCGGTCGCCGCCATCTGCGGCGCGACGGCGGGTCTGGCCCGCGAGGGGCTGCTCGACGACCGCGCGCACACCAGCGCCGTCTCCTTCTACCTGGCGGCGACCGGTTACAAGGGCGCCGACCACTACCGCGAGGCGGACGCGGTCACCGACGAGGACGGCCTGCTGATCACCGCGGGGCCGACCGAGCCGGTCGCGTTCGCCCGGGAGGTCTTCGCGCGGCTCGGTGTGTACGAGGGCGAGAAGCTCGACGCCTGGTACCGGCTGTTCCACGACTCGGACGCGTCCGCCTTCGAGGTGCTGGAGTCGTGAGCGGCGAGCAGGAGCTGCTGAGCCGTACCGCCCTCGGCACCTTCCGCCTCAACGGCCAGTTCCTCGCGATCTCCGAGGAACTGGCCCGCCCGGCCGGGCTGACCGCCGCCTGGTGGCAGGTCATCGGCGCGGTGCTGCGCGAACCGCTGCCCGTGGCCGGCATCGCCCGCACCATGGGGATCACCCGCCAGAGCGTGCAGCGCATCGCCGACCTGCTGGTGACCAAGGGGCTCGCGGAGTACGCCGCCAACCCGGCCCACCGCAGGGCCAAGCTGCTGCGCCCCACCGAGGCGGGGAGGGAGGCCGTACGGAAGATCGAGCCGGGGCACGCCGCGCTCGCGGCGCGGCTCGCGGCGGCGCTGGGCGAGGACGGGTTCGCCGAGACGGTCCGCGTACTGGAGCGGCTCTCCGACGCGCTGGAGACGTTGACGGAACCGTAGGCCGCTTCGGGCCCGTCCTTGTCGTACCGGCGCACTATTCTCGGGGTGACGTTCCGGGGGAGGGGTGGCGCTGCCATGGAGAGACTTGGACCGGCCGACCCGCAACGGATCGGCGCGTACCGGCTGTTGGGGCGCCTCGGCGCGGGTGGCATGGGGCAGGTGTACCTGGCGCGCTCGGACCGCGGCCGCACGGTCGCGGTCAAGCTGGTGCGCCAGGAGCTGGCCGAGCAGGAGGAGTTCCGCGCCCGGTTCCGCCAGGAGGTGGCGGCCGCGAGACGGGTCGGCGGCCGGTGGACCGCGCCGGTGCTGGACGCCGACACGGAAGCGGCCGTCCCCTGGGTGGCCACCGGGTACGTGGCCGGCCCGGACCTGCACACCGTCGTCTCCGGGGACGGCCCGCTCCCGGAGCGCTCCGTCCACATCCTGGGGACCGGTCTGGCCCAGGCGCTGCGCGACATCCACGCGGCCGGGCTGATCCACCGCGACCTGAAGCCGTCCAACGTGCTGGTCACCATCGACGGCCCCCGCGTCATCGACTTCGGCATCGCGCGCGCCCTGGAAACCCTCACGGACGCGGCGGCGCTGACCCGCACCGGCGCCCTGGTCGGCTCCCCCGGCTTCATGGCCCCCGAGCAGGTGCGCGGCGAGCGGATCACGCCCGCCTGCGACGTCTTCTGCCTGGGTTCCGTCCTGGCGTACGCGGCGACGGGCCGCCTCCCCTTCGGCACGGCCGACAGCGGGGTGCACGCCCTGATGTACCGCATAGCGACCGAGCCGCCGACCCTGGAGGGCATCCCTGAGGGCCTCCAGGACCTGATCGGCGCGTGCCTGCGCAAGGACCCGGCCGCGCGCCCCTCACTCGACGACGTGCTGGAGCGGACCCGCGGCGGAGACGGCGGAGACCCCTGGCTGCCCGCCGCCCTGGTGGCCCGGCTCGGCCGCCACGCGATCGAGCTGCTGGACACCGAGGACCCGGCGGAGCCGGACCGCGGCGGGGGCGGCGCACCGGCGGACGCCCGGCCGGGACCGGCCCCCGGGCCCGCTCCCGGCGCCGGGACGCCGGGCCCCGCCCCGCACGCCACACCGACGGTCGTCACGCACCAGCCGGTCCAGCCGCCGGCCCCGCCGCCCGCTCCGGGTGCCCACCCCGCCCCGTACGCCCAGCACACCCGGCCGGCCCACCACACCCCGTACGCCCAGCCCGCCCCTCACACCCCGCCCGGCGGCCACACCCCGCCCGGCGGCTACGGCTACCCGGCGCCGCAGTACGCCTACCGGGCACCGGCGGACCCGCCGCCCCGCAGCGGCGGTTCGACCGCCGCGCTGGTCGCGGTCGCGCTGGTCGTGGCGCTGGCGGCCGGAGGCTCGGTGTACGCGTACCTGAACGCGGGCGACGGGAAGGACCACCGGACGTCCCGCACGACGGACAGCACACCGACCGTCCAGGGCGACTCCCGGACACCGGGCCAGGACGACCCCAAGCCCCCCGCCACCCCTGAAGGCGGCCGGATTCCCGCCGCCTACCTGGGGACCTGGACCGGCGGCCTGGACAGCGGGGCCGGCCACAGCACCCGCCGCCTGACCATCCGGCAGGGAAAGGCCGGCGACACCGTACTGTCCCTCACCGCGGACGGCCCCCTGGCGGGCGGCGGCACGTACCACTGCGTCTTCCGGGCGGAGCTGGCCGCCGCCCCGTCGGGCTCCGGCGGACCCCTGCGCATCGGCCCGTCCACGGTCACCACCGGCGAGCCGCTGAGCTCCTGCTCGCCCGGCGCGGCCACCGAGATCACGCTGCTGTCCGACGGCCGCCTGCGCCGGACGAACCCCGCCAACGGCGAGTCCCTGACCTACGACCGGGCGCCCTGACGGCGCCGGGAGCGCACGAAGGGCCGTGGCGCGGTGCCACGGCCCTCCGTCGTCGAGCGGATACCGCTAGATGAACGAGTTGATCTCGATCGTCTCGGTGCGGCCCGGACCGACGCCGATCGCGGAGATCGGCGCGCCCGACATCTCCTCGAGCGCCTTCACGTAGGCCTTCGCGTTCTTCGGGAGATCGTCGAAGGTCTTCGCCTTGGTGATGTCCTCGGACCAGCCGGGGAGGTTCTCGTAGATCGGCTTCGCGTGGTGGAAGTCGGTCTGGTTGTACGGGAGCTCCTCGACGCGCCTGCCGTCGATCTCGTACGCCACGCACACCGGGATCTGCTCCCAGCCGGTCAGCACGTCCAGCTTCGTGAGGAAGAAGTCCGTGAGACCGTTGACCCGCGTCGCGTACCGCGCGATCGGCGCGTCGAACCAGCCGCAGCGCCGGTCGCGGCCGGTGGTGACACCGCGCTCGCCGCCGATGCGGCGCAGCGCCTCGCCGTCCTCGTCGAACAGCTCCGTCGGGAACGGACCCGCGCCGACGCGCGTCGTGTACGCCTTGAGGATGCCGATGACCCGGCTGATCTTCGTGGGACCGACGCCGGTACCCGTGCAGGCGCCGCCCGCGGTCGGGTTCGACGACGTGACGAAGGGGTACGTGCCGTGGTCGACGTCGAGCAGCGTGCCCTGGCCGCCCTCGAAGAGGACGACCTTGTCCTCGTCGAGCGCGTTGTTCAGGATCAGCGTCGTGTCGGCGACGTACTGCTTGATGTTCTCGCCGTGCGTCAGCAGCTCTTCGACGATCTGCCCGGCCTCGATCGCGCGGCGGTTGTACAGCTTCGTGAGGAGCTGGTTCTTGATCTCCAGAGCCGCCTCGACCTTTTGGGTCAGGATCGACTCGTCGTAGAGGTCCTGCACGCGGATGCCGGTGCGGTTGATCTTGTCCGCGTACGTCGGGCCGATACCGCGGCCCGTGGTGCCGATCTTGCGCTTGCCGAGGAAGCGTTCCGTCACCTTGTCGACCGTGACGTTGTACGTCGTGATGACGTGCGCGTTGCCGCTGATCAGGAGCTTGGACGTGTCGACGCCTCGCTCGTTCAGACCGCTCAGCTCGGAGAGCAGGACCGACGGGTCGATGACGACGCCGTTTCCGATGACCGGCGTGCACTCAGGCGAGAGGATTCCGGAAGGGAGGAGATGCAGCGCATACTTCTGGTCGCCGACGACAACCGTGTGGCCGGCGTTGTTGCCGCCCTGATAGCGCACTACATAGTCCACGGATCCACCGAGCAGGTCGGTGGCCTTTCCCTTGCCTTCGTCACCCCACTGAGCACCGAGCAGCACAAGTGCGGGCACAGGCGTACACCCCTTCCGGGCGGGGCATGTCCAAGGTCAGGGGGCGTACGTACGGCGTACACCTGATACTGAGCCGTCGGACCGGTTGCCCCGGAATAGACGAAGCCCCTGGCGCAATAGCGCAAGGGGCTCTTGCACAAAGATGCTACCCGAGGAAGGACCGAGGTGTCGGCTCCAGAGCCCGCCGCGAACACCGCGCACCCGCTGCTGGTGGTCATCGACCCGGTCGCCCGGCGTACGGACGGCGAGTCCGTGCGTATCGCCAAGGACGTCCTGTGCGCCGGCGCCAACGTCAGAATCTGCCTGCCCGAGGGGCCGGAGGAGTTCGCGCGGGCCCTGTCCCGCCGGGGCAGCCGCCGCCCCGTGGTGGTCGGCGACGACCGGGCGCTGCTGCGCGCGGTGGCCCTGCTGCACCGGGAGAGGGAGCTCGGCGCCGGGGCCCTCGCGCTGATCCCGGTGGGCGCGTCCGTGGACATCGCGCAGGCGCTCGGGGTGCCGACGGGGGCGGTGGCGGCGGCCCGCGCGGTCCTGGAGGGCGCGGTGCGGCGGCTGGACCTGCTGGTCGACGACAGCGACGGCGTGGTCCTCGGCGACCTGCGGATCCCGGCGGCGCCGTCGAAGGCGGCCGCCGCCGCGTCCGTCTGGGGCACCTGCCGCTCGCTGGTGCGCACGCTGGTGCGGCCCGCGCCGCAGGCGGCGCCCCCGCAGCCCGTCCGTACGTACCGGCTGCGCGTCGAGGCGGACGGGGTGCTGCTGAACGACCTCGACCGGCCGGTGGAGGACGTCTCGGTGTGCTCGCGCGCCGGGCGCGCCGAGGTGGTGATCCGGCACCGGGGCGGTGAGCACGTGCGGGTGGACGCCCTGGCGGTGACGGTGTCCGGGCCGGACTTCCGCTACCGGGCGGACGCGCTGGTGGCCGGACCCGTGCGCACCCGGACGTGGACGGTGCGGCCGGGCGCCTGGTCGCTGACCGTGCCGGCCTGACGCCAGGTCCCGCCCCGGGGGCGGCGCACCGGCTCGCCCGCCGGTTCGCTACGGTGCTCACGCCGGTGCCGCCCGGGGCCCTGTGACACTTCTGTGACGGCCCGGCACCGGGAGCGCCGCCGGAAAGTCGGTAGCGTCGTACCGGCACATGGCAGACCGCGATCCACGCACCGGGAGGGCACGTGGCCGAGGGCCCGGAGTCGACCAGGCGAGTCGACGAGTCCGAATTCCTCGCAATGAGCGGGCAGGACCCCGCGCAGGCGAGAGTGCTGCGCAAGTCCCTGGAGGAGCTCGCGTCGGGCCGGGGCGGTGACGCCCTCAAGGAGATGGCCCAGGAGGTCCTTTCGGGACGCGCGGGTCTGCGGGACGCGCTGAACGTGTCCGCGTACTCCGACCAGCTCGTCGCGCAGGCGGCTCCCATGGCCGAGAAGTGGGCGGCGCTCTCGTCCGCCGAACGCGAGGCCCTCGCCGCCGAGGGCGAGCGGAGCATGGCCGAGGAGCAGCGGCGGATCGACGAGGAGCGCCGTACGCCGCAGAGCGACACGGGCGCCAAGTCCCGCCACGACGGCCGGGGCTGGTCGCTGTACTGAGCGGGCCGCCGGATGTGCGAGAGCGCTCCGGCCTCCCCCCTCGCCTTCCGGGCCCCACGGGCACCTTTCGGGGCAATCGACTTCCAGAGCAGGAGCAGACGTGGGCTTTCGGGTGGAGCCGGGCGCGATCGACGGCTTTTCGAAGCTCGTGGGGCGGGCGGCCGACGGCGGCAATCAGGCCGTCGCGTTCACGGCCAACGCGCAGATCGACACCATGGCGGGCGGCCAGCTCTGGGACCTGGTCGCCGGTGATCACAACGCGTACGTGGCGAGTGCCAAGGGCGCGTTGCAGAAGGTGCAGAGGGTTCTCGAATCCTCGCGGCAGGAGCTGGCCAAGTCGGCCGCGTACTACCGCGAGACGGACCACGACCAGGCCGCCAAGCTGGACGCCACCATGCCGGGGTCCAAGGGGGCGGGGCTGCCGCAGAGCGGCGACGCCCAGGACTTCTCCGACGCGGCCAACGCCGCCGGCCAGTTGAAGAAGCCGGGTGACAGCGACAACCCGCTGGTGAAGTACGGCCAGGGGCATGCCGACGAGTACATGATGAGCCCGGTCCAGAAGGTGCTGGGCTCCACCCTCGACCTGGGCAGCCCGTCGGCCATGGCCGTGGAGGCGTCGAAGCTGCTCTTCGGCTTCGACCCCTTCGGCGAGGTGAACAACTGGATCTTCGGGGACTGGAACAAGTACAACGACTGCGCGGACGTCTGGGAAGGGCTCGCCGGGTTCTGCGACGCGGTGACGGCCAACCTGAAGAAGGGCAACGGGAACGTCGGCCTCAGCTGGTCCGGCAACGCCTCGGACGCCGCCCGGGTCTACTTCGACGAGTTCGCCGGGAAGCTCGCCGAGATCAAGGAGACCTTCGACTCCCTGCGGACCTGCTACAAGCAGGCCGCGCAGATGGCCTTCCAGTTCGGCGAGTTCCTGAAGTCCTTCATGGTCATGTTCTGTGACGCCCTGGTCATCTGGCTGGTGAACCTGGCCGCCGCACAGGCCGCCAACCTCATCCCGGTCGGCGGGCAGGTGGCCTCCGCCGCGATGTTCGCCCTCGCGGCGGCGCAGGCGCTGCGGATCATGGCCATGTGGGCCGAGGCGTCGAAGGCGTTCGACGCCATGGCCTCCGCCCTGAGCGCCATCGCCCTGACCCTGTCCACGGCGGTGAACGGCTTCTCGGCGGCGGACGGCTTCCCCGAGGTCAGCACCAGTGGGTACGACCACCAAGCGGTCTAGGAAGGACGGCCCGCGTGTTCCCGTACGACAACATCGACCACCTCGACACGTTCCTGTCGAAGGTCCGCCTCGGCGCCCTCGTGACCGTGCCCGCGTACCTGGCGCTGCTGTTCTTCCTCACCAGTGAGGAGGGATGGCACTGGAGCTTCCTCGTCTTCTGCGTGCTGCCGCCGCTGACGGCGTTCCTGGGGTTCCGCGCGAAGCGGGACATCCGGCCGGGGCTCGGCATGGCGGCCCTCGCACTGGCCGTCGCGCCCGTGCCCCTGGTCGGCGCCGTCGAGCTCCTCTAGCCCCGGTACGCCCGCCCGTCACACCTCGACGTGCAGCTCCCGCAGCCCCCGGATGACGAACCCGGGCTTCCACCGCGGCTCCCCGGCCAGCCGCATGTCCGGCGCCCGGCACAGCAACTCACCGAAGGACGCCGCCAGTTCGAGCCGGGCGAGCGGGGCGCCCAGGCAGTAGTGGATGCCGGCCCCCAGCGACACATGCGGGTTGTCGGTCCGGGCCGGGTCGAACACCTCGGGCCGGTCGAAGGCCGCCGGATCCCGGTTCGCCGAACCGAAAAGCAGTGCCACCTCCGCGCCGCGCGGAATCACCGTCCCGCCGACCTCGATGTCGTCGAGCACCCAGCGCTCGAAGAGCTGGAGCGGGGTGTCGTACCGCAGCAACTCCTCGACGGCGGTGGGCAGCAGGCCGTGGTCGGCGCGCAGCGCAGCGAGCTGCTCCGGGTGGCGCAGCAGCGTCCACCAGCCGTTGGCCGTGGTGTTCACCGTCGCCTCGTGGCCCGCGTTCAGCAGCAGCACGCACGTCGAAATCATCTCCTGCTCGCTGAGCCGGTCGCCGCCCTCGTCGTGGGCGGCGATCAGCGCCGAGACCAGGTCCTGGCCCGGGTCCGCGCGGCGTACGGCGATCAACTCCCGCAGGTACGCGGAGAACTCGACGGACGCCCGGACCGCGCGCCGGGCGGTCTCCTCCGGCGGGTTCAGTTCGTACATCCCGCAGATGTCCGCCGACCAGGGCCGCAGCAGTGCCCGGTCCGACTCCGGGATGCCGAGCATCTCCGCGATGACCGCGACCGGCAGCGGCTCGGCGACGGCGGTCAGCAGGTCGCCGCCGCCCTCCGCCACGAACGCCCCGACCAGCTCCGCCGCCAGCCGCCGCACGGTCGGCGCCAGCCGCTCGACGGTACGCGGCGTGAACGCCTTCGAGACGAGGCGGCGGATGCGGGTGTGGTCCGAGGCCTCCAGGTCCAGCATGCCGTGGTCGTTCAGGACGTGGAACGGCTCGTGGCCGGGGGGCGGCGGCGTACGGCCGAACTCCTCGTGCGTGAAGCGGTGCAGGTACGTACGGCCGAGCCGGCGGTCGCGCAGCAGCGCGGAGACGTCGGCGTGGTGCGGGATCAGCCACTGCCGGGTGGGCTCGTACCAGTGCGCACGGCCCCCGGCGCGCAGCTCGGCACAGGCCGGGTACGGGTCGGCGACGAAGGAGGGCGACCAGGGATCGAACGTCTCTGCCATGAGGAGACGCTAGCGGACGTACTTCTTGAGCTCCTCCGTATCGAGCACGATACCGACGGGATCGGGGAGGGCGAGGGACGCACCGAACCTCACCGTGGTGGCAGTGCGGTAGCCGTCCGCTGCGGGATCGCTGTGCACAGTGACGGTGCCGTCATCGCGGTCGATCAACAGATAGCAGGGAATACCAGTGGCGGCGTAGGCGGCCGGCTTCTCTTTGCGGTCGCGCCGGTCGGTGTCCGAGTCGTAGGAGGTGACTTCGACCGTCATCAGGACTCCCTCCGGGTCGGCCCAGTCGCCCTGCCCGGCGAAAGCCTCGTCCGGGGCGAGGACGCCGTCCGGCTTGGCCCGGCCTTTGCGGTAGGTATCCACCCGCAAGCCGAGCTCACCACCGGCGTAAAGCCACAGATCCGCACGGACCTGCATGCAGCGCTTCTGCAGCCACCGGATGATCTCGCTGTGGTCGCCGTCCGTCATCCCCTTGACCCCGATCCGTCCGTCGATGAACTCGAACCTGACGGAATCGGACTCTCTCTCTACGAGTGCGGCGATCTTTTCGAACTCCTCGACCGACATCTGAACCGTGCGCTCAGCCATAACCGTCATGGTGCACCCCCTTCTGTGCGGACACCAGTGTGGCCAGGCCAAAGCCGGTTCGGTCGGTAACCACACCCGATCACCCATGTGGGTGATCACCTACCCCGGCGTCACCAGCCGCGCCTCGTACGCGAACACCGCCGCCTGCGTGCGGTCGCGCAGGCCCAGTTTCACCAGGACCCGGCTGACGTGCGTCTTGATCGTGGACTCGGCCACCACCAGGTGTGAGGCGATCTCCGCGTTCGACAGGCCCTGGGCGATGAGGACCAGCACCTCCGTCTCGCGCTCCGTCAGGTCGCCGATCTGGGCGAGCGCGGGCGGGCGCGGGGCCTCGGACAGCTTCGAGAACTCCGAGATCAGGCGCTTGGTGACGGTCGGGGCGAGCAGCGCCTCGCCGGACGCCACCACCCGGACGCCGTCGGCGAGCTGCCGCGCCGACGCGTCCTTGAGCAGGAAGCCCGACGCGCCGGCCCGCAGCGCCTGGTAGACGTACTCGTCCAGATCGAACGTCGTCAGGACCAGGACCTTCGCGTCCGCGTCGGCGGCCACGATCTCGCGGGTGGCGTCGATGCCGTTCAGCTCGGGCATGCGGATGTCCATCAGGACCACGTCCGGGCGCAGGGCGGCGACCTGCGCGATCGCCTCGCGGCCGTTCACCGCCTCGCCCACGACCTCGATCTCGGGCATCGCGTTGAGGAGGACCGTGAAGCCCTCGCGGACCATGATCTGGTCGTCGACGATCAGTACCCGAATGGTCATGACGCCGTCTCCGGCGCGACGGCGGGCGCGGCCGCAGGGACCGGGATGAACGCCGCCACCTCGTAGCCGCCGTCCTCGGTCGCCTCCGCCGTCATCTCGCCGTTCAGCATCGAGACCCGCTCCCGCATCCCCGTGATCCCGTGCCCGGCCCCGGGCGACGGCTTGACCAGGCCCTGCGGCGCGGTGTTCACGATCCGCAGGCCCAGGCCGCCCAGCACGTACGCGACCTCCACCTTGGCAGTGGAGCCCGGCGCGTGGCGCAGCGTGTTGCTCAGCGCCTCCTGGATGATCCGGTAGGCCGAGAGCTCCACGCCCTGCGGCAGTTCGCGCACCGATCCCGTCACCGTCGGGTCCACCGTCAGGCCCGCGTCCCGAACGTTGGTGAACAGCCCGTCGAGGTCGGCCAGCGTCGGCTGCGGGGCGTCCGGCGCCGCGTAGTCCTCGGCCCGTACGACGCCCAGCACGCGGCGCAGCTCGGTGAGCGCGGCCACCGCGTTCTCGCGGATGGTGACGAACGCCTGCTCCAGCTCGGGCGGCGGGTTCTCGACCCGGTACGGGGCGGCCTCCGCCTGGATGGCGACCACCGACATGTGGTGTGCGACGACGTCGTGCAGCTCGCGGGCGATGGTCGTCCGCTCCTCCAGCAGGGTCCGCCGGTCCCGCTCCACGGCGGTGACGGTCTTCTGGACGGTGACCTCGCGCTGCGCCTCGCGCCGGACGCTCACCAGCGCGGTCGTGAGCAGCGCGAACGCGGAGAACACCAGCATCTGCGGGCTGTCGGAGCTGTAACCCACGCCCAGGAAGCCCTCGGCGAAGAGCGCGTACACGGCCGTGCAGGCCCACATCCAGGCAGCGGTGCGCGGCCGGGTCCTGGCGGCGACGACGACCATTACGGCGAGGTGCGCCACGAAGGAGGAAGGCGTCCACGGCCAGCCGTCCCAGTAGTGGCCCAGGACGCCGACGACCGGCGTCGACAACAGCGACACCCACCAGGCCCCGGCCGGCCTGACCAGCGTCATCACCAGGGCGGCTGCGGGTATGAAGCCCGCGAGGAGCGCGCTGAGGCTGCCCCCTCCGCTGTCGGCGACGACGGCGGAGAGCAGCAGCACGAACATCGCCGTCCCCACCACCACGGCGTGCGGGGTCCACGCGGCGTACCTGCGCAGCCGTCCCGGCAGCCGCCGGGTCAGCGCCCCGTCCGTGCGCATCGGCGGCAGCGGCCGGTAGGCGAAGGCGTCGTGGAACAGATCCTGGCGCAGGCCGCTCAGCGCGCCCACGGCAAGACGGAACTCGGGACTGCGGGTCTTCTCGGTCACGTACGAAACGGTAGGCGAGGCGGCGGTCGCGGTCGTCAGCCGCGATGGGGATCCTGCCGCGTCCGTCCCAGGTACTACGGGCCGCCGCCCCGAAGGCCGCGCCGCGCGGGCTCGGACGCGCGTCGGCGCCCGTGCTCCCGCCGCCGTACCCGGACCCGCTCAGTACGCGAGCTGTTCGATCTCCTGCGCGACCACCGCGCACGCGTCCGCCGCCGGGTCGATCAGGGGGAAGTGGCCGACGTCCTCCAGGAGCGTCAGCCAGACCGGTTCCCCGGCCTTCGCCGCCGCGTCGGTGTAGGACTCGGCGACCGCCTGCGGCACGACGATGTCGGTGCGGCCCTGCACCAGCACGGTGGCGATACCGGTCGGCAGCAGCGCGGCCGGGTCGGCGTACGGCCTGCGCTCGTCGAAGTGCTCCTTGCCGCCGAGCAGCTGGGCGGTCGCGCCCCCGCACACGCCCAGCTCGTCGGCGGCCGTGAAGTCCGCGATCGGCGCCAGCGCGACGACGCCGCGCAGCGCCGGCGCCGCCGGCAGGTGCCACGGCGTGTCCGGCGTCAGTACGTGCCGGGCGGCGGCCCACAGCGCGAGGTGGCCGCCGGCCGAGTGGCCCGTGAGGACGACGCGCCGCGTGTCCGCGGCGGGCAGCGCCTCCCTGGCGAGGCCGGGGAGCAGGTCCATCGCCGCGGCGACGTCGTCGAACGTCTCCGGCCAGCGCCCCGCCACCGGATCCGTGCCGCGCTGCTGGGGAAGTTCCCCGCCGCGCCGGTATTCGACGCTGGCGACGGCGAAGCCGCGGCGGGCCAGGAAGTCCGCGAAGGGCGAGACGTGCCGGCGGTCGTACGGGGCCCGCCAGGCGCCGCCGTGCAGCACGACGACCAGCGGGGCCCGGTCCCGGCCGTCGCGCGGCGCGAAGAAGTCGACCACCTGGTCGGGGTGTTCGCCGTACGCCGCGGTGGCGTCCGGGGCGACGGCCGGGTGAGAGAAGACCGACTCCGCCTCGACAGCGTCCCGTTCGGCTGAGGGGTCCGGCATGCGGGGACCAACCCTTCGGTACGTACCGCCAATTGATCTAGATGCCGGGACGCTACCAGCCCGGGAGCCGGCCGGACCGCCGGGTCCGGCCCGGCGGCACGGGTCCGTGCCCCGGGGCCCGGACCCGCCCGGTTCCCGCTCGGGCCGTGCTCAGCTCCCGGCCAGGACGTCGCCCAGCACGCGTGCCGCCCGCTCCGCGTCCGCGAAGCCGACGTAGAGCGGGGTGAAGCCGAAACGCAGCACGTCGGGGCGGCGGAAATCGCCCACCACACCGCGTGCGATCAGCTCCCGCATGACCGCGTCGGCGTCCGCGCCCGCCTCGCAGCGCAGCGAGACCTGGCTGCCGCGTTCGTCGTGCGCGGCCGGGGTCACCGAGGTGACCCGTCCGGGGGCGACGTACGTCTCCACGCACTCCAGGAAGAAGTCCGTCAGGGCGAGCGACTTCTCGCGTACGTCTTCGACGCGGACCCCGTCCCACACGTCGAGGGCGGCTTCGAGGGCCAGCATCGACAGGATGTCGGGGGTGCCGACCCTGCCCCGCGCCGCGCCCCCGGCCGGTGCGTAGCCGGGGGTCATGCCGAAGGGGTCGCTGTGCGAGTTCCAGCCGGGCAGCGGGGAGTCGAAGGCCTCCTGGTGGCGCTCGGCGACGTACAGGTAGGCGGGCGCGCCGGGTCCGCCGTTCAGGTACTTGTACGTGCAGCCGACGGCGAAGTCGACGCCGTGCGCGTCGAGCCCGACCGGCAGCGCGCCCGCGCTGTGGCACAGGTCCCAGACCGTCAGCGCCCCCGCCTCGTGGGCGGCCGCGGTGAGGCCGGGCAGGTCGTGCCGGCGGCCGGTGCGGTAGTCGACGTGGTTGACGAGCGCCACGGCGGTGCGCGGGCCGAGGGCGGCGCGCAGGTCGCCGGGGGCCACGGGGACGATCCGGCGGCCCGTCATGCGCGCGGCGGACTCGGCGATGTAACCGTCCGTCGGGAAGGTCGAGGCGTCGACGAGTATCTCGTCCCTGGACTCCGGCGACAGCCGGGCCGCCCCCACGACCGCCTTGAACACGTTGACACTGGTCGAGTCGCCCACCACGACCTGGCCGGGGGCCGCGCCCACGAGCGGCGCGATCCGGTCGCCGATCCGCTCCGGCGCGGTCCACCAGCCGCTCTCGTCCCAGGAGCGGATGCGCAGCTCGCCCCACTGGCGGGTGACGACGTCGGCCACCCGCTCCGGCACGTGGCGGGGCAGGGCGCCGAGCGAGTTGCCGTCCAGGTACACGGTGCCGTCGTCGTCGAGCGCGAACAGGTCGCGGTGCTTGGCGAGCGCGTCGGCGGCGTCGAGCGCGGCGGCGCGGCGCTGAAGATCGTTCAGGACCTCAGACATGGCTGCGCGCCGTCCACAGCTCGGGGAAGACGTTCTTGGTGGCGCGCTTCTCCAGCCAGGCCACGCCGGCGGAGCCGCCGGTGCCGACCTTGGAGCCCATGGCGCGCCGGGTGGCGACGAGGTGGTCGTTGCGCCAGCGCCACACCAGCTCGCCCACGTCGGTCAGCAGCTCGCCGAGGCGCACCAGTTCACCGTTCTGGTCGCCCTGGTAGAGCTCGGTCCAGACCGCCTCGACCTCGGCGGAGGGCTCGTACTTCTGCGACAGGTCGCGGTCCAGCACGGAGGCGGGCACCGGCAGGCCGCGCCGGGCCAGCAGCCGGAGCGTCTCGTCGTACAGGCTGGGCTCGTGCAGCGCCTTCTCCAGCTCGGCGTACACGCGCGGGGCGCCGCGGTGCGGGACGAGCATCGAGGCGGACTTGTCGCCGAGCAGGAACTCCATCCGCCGGTACATCGCGGACTGGAAGCCGGAGCCCTCGCCGAGCGCGCTGCGGTACGAGTTGAACTGGGCGGGGGTGAGGTGGGCGAGCGGCCGCCAGGAGGCGTTGAGCGCCTCCAGTTCGCGCAGGGAGCGCTTGAGGGCGTCCGTCGCGACCGTCAGGTCGTCCTCGCGGAGCGCCTTCGCGGCGGTCTCCCACTCATGGACGACGACGGTGAACCACAGCTCCATGACCTGGGTCGTCACCAGGAAGACCATCTCTCCCGGATCGTCCGAGAGGGTGTGCTGGAGGTGGGTGAGGACGTCCGCCTGGACGTAGTCCTCGTAGGGAGTGGTGCCCGCGAAGTCGAGGTTCGGGGTGTCCGAACCTGCACCGGGGGCATCGGGGTGTTGCGACATCGCTGTCTCCTCGACACGTGCTTGCAGGTAGCGGTCCGCCCCTTCCTTGTGGCTACGGAGCCCCGGTCCCTTCCCGGCATCATAAGAGGTCGTCGCGGAACGCGGGAGGCCCGTGCCGCCGGCACGGGCCTCCTGACACTGTGACCTGCGCCGACTCAGCCGAGGGTGTCGGCCGCCGCGGGGGAGGAGTCCCGCAGGAAGGACGAGCAGCGCTCGTACTCCTCCTGCTCGCCGATCGACTGCGCGGCGCGGGCGAGCGCGTGCAGCGCGCGCAGGAAGCCGCGGTTCGGCTCGTGCTCCCACGGCACGGGGCCGTGGCCCTTCCAGCCGGCGCGGCGCAGGGCGTCCAGGCCGCGGTGGTAGCCGGTGCGGGCGTACGCGTACGACTCGATCACCCGGCCGTTCTCGAACGCCTCGTCGGCGAGCTGGGCCCAGGCGAGGGAGGAGGAGGGGTACTTCGCGGCGACGTCGGTCGGCGCGGTGCCGTGTCCGAGCAGCTCGCGCGGCTCCGGGTCGTCGGGCAGGTGGGTCGGGGGCGGTCCCCCGAGCAGGTCTTTGTGGATGGCCATGCCCCAAGTCTGCCCTCTCCCCGGGCCGGGCGGGGCCCGGGCCGGCGCGTCACGCCTCCCCGCGGGCCTTTCCGTACCGCTCTTCGCGGCCCTCCGCCGGCTCCTCCAGCGGTGGCGCGGACAGCGGACAGTTGAGGCGCGACTGCGGGGCGCAGGCGCCGGGGCGGGGCGAGCGCACCGTCGTCCAGGCGATCGCCGCGCCGAGCACCAGCACGCCCGCGCACATCGGCAGCGCCCGGCGGAACGTCGCACCGAACTCCGCCGCCGACCGGTACGCCTCCGGGCCCATCCCCGCCAGCAGCGGCAGCGCCGCCACCGCGACCAGGCCGGCCGCGCGCGCGGCGGCGTTGTTGATGCCGCTGGCCATCCCCGCCCGCCCGGTGTCCACGGACGCCAGGACCGTCGCCGTGAGCGGCGCGACCAGGGTCACCATGCCCGCGCCCATCACCAGCATCGCGGGCAGCACGTCCGCCGCGTACGACGCCCCCTCCCCCACCCGCAGCATGAGCAGCGTCCCGCCCGCGCACAGCAGGGGCCCGACCGTGAGCGGGACGCGCGGGCCGATGCGCCGGCCCACTTCGCCCGACTTCGCGGACAGGAAGAGCATGAGCACCGTGGTGGGCAGCAGCGCCGTACCGGCCTGGAGCGCGGAGTAACCCACCACGACCTGCAACTGGAGGGCGGTGAGGAAGAAGAAGCCGCTGAAGGCCGCGTAGACGCACAGCGTCACGGCGTTGACCGCGGCGAACTGCCGGGACTTGAACAGCGTCAGCGGCATCATCGGTTCGGGCCGCCGCTTCTCGACGTACAGGAACACCGCCGCGAGAACGACCCCGGCGACCGCGGAGCCGAGCACCACCGCCGACGGCCCCTGGTCCGGCGCCGCGATCAGCGCGTACGTCACGAGCCCGAGGGACAGCGCGGCGAGCCCCGCGCCGAGTACGTCGAAGCGGCCGTGCGCCCGCGGATCCCGCGACTCCGGTACGTGCCGGAGCGCGACCGGGACGCAGAGCGCGGCCAGCGGCACGTTCAGCAGGAACACCCACCGCCAGCCCGGCCCGTCCACCAGCCAGCCGCCCAGGAAGGGCCCGACGGCCGCGCCGGCCCCGCCGAGCCCGGACCACACCCCCACGGCCCGCGCCCGGTCGTCGGGGTGGAAGGACGCTTGGATCAGCGCGAGGGAGCCGGGGGTGAGGAGGGCCCCGCCGACGCCCTGGAGGGCCCGCGCGGCGATCAGGATCCCGGTGTTCGGGGCGAGGCCGCACAGCAGCGAGGCCACCGCGAACCACACCACGCCGATCACGAAGACCTTCCGCCGCCCGTACCGGTCGCCGAGCGCGCCGCCGAGCAGGATGAATCCGGCGAGCGTGAGCATGTAGGCGTTGACGGTCCACTGGAGGGCCGCGAGGTCGGCGTCCAGGTCCTCCCCGATGCGCGGCAGGGCGACGTTGACGACGGTGGAGTCCAGCATCGCCATGGCGGACCCGAGCACGGTGGTGAGCACGACCCACCGGCCGCGGGCCGAGGACAGCCGAAGGTCCATGGGGGCATCCTCCCGGCTCACGTCCCGGCGGGCCAGTCGAACTGCCGGGCCTGCCCCTTCGTGGCCGGGCGCCGGGCCCGAGGCACCACGCGAAGGGCCCGGCACCGGGTCCCTGCGGACTCGGTGCCGGGCCCCTCCCGTGCTCAGGTGTTACTTGATCTTGGTGCCGGTGGAGCGCAGGTTCCCGCACGCCTCGGTGACGCGCTTGGCCATCGACGCCTCGGCCAGCTTGCCCCAGGTGCGCGGGTCGTACGTCTTCTTCGAGCCGACCTCGCCGTCGACCTTCAGGACGCCGTCGTAGTTGCGGAACATGTGGTCCGCGATCGGACGGGTGAAGGCGTACTGGGTGTCGGTGTCGAGGTTCATCTTCACGACGCCGTTCTCCAGCGCGGTGGCGATCTCCTCGGCCGTGGAGCCGGAACCGCCGTGGAAGACGAAGTCGAACGGCGACGCCTTGCCGTACTTCTCGGCGACGCCCGCCTGGAGGTCCTTGAGCAGCTCGGGGCGGAGCACGACGTTGCCCGGCTTGTAGACGCCGTGCACGTTGCCGAACGAGGCGGCCAGCAGGTAGCGGCCCTTCTCGCCCAGGCCGAGGGCCTCGGCGGTGCGCAGCGCGTCGTCGACGGTCGTGTAGAGCTCGTCGTTGATCTCGTGCGAGACGCCGTCCTCCTCGCCGCCGGTCGGGGTGATCTCGACCTCAAGGATGATCTTCGCGGCGGCGGCCTTCGCGAGCAGCTCCTGGCCGATGGCCAGGTTGTCGGCGAGGGTCTCGGCCGAGCCGTCCCACATGTGGGACTGGAACAGCGGGTTCTGGCCCTTGGCGACGCGCTCGGCGGACACGTCGATCAGCGGACGTACGTACGTGTCCAGCTTGTCCTTGGGGCAGTGGTCCGTGTGCAGCGCGACGGTCACCGGGTACTTCTCGGCGACGATGTGCGCGAACTCGGCCAGCGCGACCGCGCCGGTCACCATGTCCTTCGCGTACTGGCCACCGAGGAACTCGGCGCCTCCGGTGGAGATCTGGATGATGCCGTCGCTCTCGGCCTCCGCGAAACCGCGCAGCGCCGCGTGCAAGGTCTGGGTCGAGGTCACGTTGATGGCCGGGTAGGCGAACTTGCCTGCCTTCGCCCGGTCGAGCATCTCGTTGTAGACCTCGGGGGTTGCGATGGGCATCTGTCCGCTCCTTATGACGTGCGGGTGAGTGGTGCTGGGCCCTGACCTGGGGGCGACGTCATCGTCGCCCCCATCTTTCCAGATCCTCGCCGCGACTCCACAGGGCGCACGGCCCGTACCTGCGCGAAGGGCGGACTGTTTCACGTGAAACAGTCCGCCCTCGACGAAAAGCACAGGTCAGGCCAGGTGGCCGCTCGGACTAGGCGAGGCCGAGCTCCTCCAGCGAGTACGCGTTGATGTACGGGAGGCCCGCTTCAGCGATCTTGGGCGCGGCACCCCGCTCCACGATCACGGCGACGCCGACGACCTCACCGCCGGCCTCACGGACCGCCTCGACGGCGGTCAGCGGCGAGCCGCCGGTGGTCGAGACGTCCTCGACGACCAGGCAGCGGCGGCCCTTGACGTCCGTGCCCTCGATGCGGCGCTGCATGCCGTGCGCCTTGCCGGCCTTGCGTACGACGAAGGCGTCGAGCCGCCGGCCGCGCGCGGCGGAGGCGTGCAGCATCGAGGTGGCCACCGGGTCGGCGCCCAGCGTGAGGCCGCCCACGCAGTCGTAGTCCAGGTCGGTGGTGGCGTCGAGCATCACCTGGCCGACCATCGGCGCGGCCTCGCCGTCCAGCGTGATCCGGCGCAGGTCGATGTACCAGTCGGCCTCGATCCCCGAAGACAGGGTCACCTTGCCGTGCACCACGGCCTTGTCCTTGATCTGCTGGAGCAGCTCACCACGTACGTCAGTCATGCCATGAGCTTAAAGCCGCCGCCAGGTCCAGATGGTCTCGATCTCCAGCGGCTCGATGGGTGTCACGAACCGGGGCATCGTGTTGAGACCGTTCGGCGGCCCCGACTGCGGCTCCACGCACACCGCTTCGGCCTGCTCGTCGTACACCACGACCCACTCGGCGCGGCTGGTCACCTTCAGTTCGAGCTGCCCGGGCCAGGTGAGCGTGACGTCCACGCCGTCCGGCATGCCGAAGCAGTCGTCCCACGGCCCGGGGCGGAGAGGGACGCGCCGGCCGGTGGGGAGGTGGTCGTCGCCGCGCTCCTCCTGCCAGGCCGGGGCGAAGTCGATCACGACGTCCCCGGCGTCCGCGCCACCGAGGTTGCGGAGGAACCAGGGGTGCCAGCCGGCCTGCGCGGGGAAGGAGTCGCCGTACGTCTCGATCCCCATCGTCAGAGTGAGGGAGTTCTCGGCCAGCCCGAACGCCTGCGTGACCCGGCCCGGGTACGGCCACGGGTCGGCGAGGTCGTACGTGAACGCGGCCTCGCTCTTCTCCAGCCGCGCGGTGTGCCAGGCGGCGTCGCGGCCCGTGCCGTGGATGGCGTGGGGCGGCGAGTTGAGCGGCAGCTGATGCGCCGTCGCGCCGTTGAGGAACCTGCCGTGGTTCAGCCGGCCGCACCACGGCACCATCGGGAAGCAGCCGTACCGCTCCCCCTGGCGCAGCAGTTCGGTCCCGGCGATGCGCAGGCCGGTGATGCGGCAGCCGTTGTCCTGGGCGATGGTCAGCTCGGCGTCGCCCGCCGCCAGACGTGTCTCTTGGGTGCTCACATGCCGACCCTACGGGTCCGCCGCCCGGCGGGGCGCCCGTAACGGGCCGAGCGGCGCCGGGACTCAGCGCCTGCGGCGCAGCACCCGGCCCACCACCACCGCCGACGCCAGCGCGAGCGCAGCCGCCGGGGCGATCCAGCGGAGCGTGTCGGTCGTCGACGACGACTGCGGCGCCGGCACGGGGGCGTAACGCCCGCGCGGCGGCGCGTGGTCGACCTCCTCGGCGCTGCGCCCGATCATCGTGCGTCGTGCGTGGGCCGCCTCGGCCGGCGGCTCCGCCGGCGACGGCATCTCGGGTACGTCGGCCAGGTCGTCCGGGATCTCCGGCACCTCGGCCAGGGGGTCGAGCGACGGCGGCGGCACCTCCGTGTCGAAGACCGACTGCCGGGAGTCGTCCGCCGTCGCGGCCTCTTCGGCCGCTGCCCCGCCGCCCTCGGCCGCCGCGTCCGCGCAGCGGCCGGTGAAGCGGTCCAGCAGCCGGTGGGCCGCGGACAGCGTCGCCCCGGCGTCGAGGTCCGCGATGCGGCCGTCGCCGGTCGCCTTTCCCGTGTACGTCACCGTCGTACCGTCGTCCGTCTCCGTCAGGCGCACCGTCAGGGCCAGCTCCACGCCGCCCGAGCCGCGCGCCTCCGTGCCCTCGCCCGCCACGGCGAAGGTGCCGTCGGGCCGTCCGGTGACGCGGAGGGAGCCCCGGTAGGTGATGGTGTGACCGTCGATGCGGACCTTCAGCCGCCC
Source organism: Streptomyces sp. NPDC054887 (assembly GCF_053610585.1). NCBI lineage: Bacteria > Bacillati > Actinomycetota > Actinomycetes > Kitasatosporales > Streptomycetaceae > Streptomyces > Streptomyces sp. NPDC054887. The sequence goes on from NZ_JBSGYQ010000026.1 coordinate 42,495, forward strand.
GGCGAGGGGCCCGGACGCCTCGTCGGCGTCCTGCTGGAGCCCGGGGACGCAGCGCGCGACCCGGGCGGGGTCCCCGAGCACCTGTCGGAGGGCCTCTGCCGGAACCGGAACGAACACCTCATGCTCCATGGGAACCGAGCCTACTCACGCGCGACCGTCATGCACCCGTGTCTGCGAGGAATCGGCACAGGTGATCCGGCCGGGGCCCCCGGTGACGTCCGCCGGAGCGACGTGCCGGGCGGCCGTGCGGAGGCGCGGGGCGGCCGTCCCGGCCCCGGAGCGCCGGCAGCCCCCGGCTCAGTGCGTGTAGCGCGGATGCACCAGCGTCGACGGGCGCACCCCCGCCAGCCGCGTCCCCTCCGCCGACCGCTGCGCCGCCCGCAGGACCGCCGGCGAGAGCGACCGCAGCCGGGGGGCGTCGGCCGCAAGCCCGAGCCCGGGGAGCGTGCCCCGGGCGGCCAGTACGAAGCCCCAGTCGTGCGGCGCCCGGGACGCGCCCGAAGCCCGGTCGGGTCCCGCCGTGAACCCGGAGAGGCGGCCGGTGGCACGGTACGGACGCGTCCGCAGGCCCGCCGCACGCAGCGTCGCCTCGACCGTCCAGTAGGTCATCGGCCGCGTGGCCAGCGGCCCGGCGTGGACGACCATGCGCCCGCCGCCCGCGAGGACGCGCGAGGCCAGCCCGTAGAACTCCTGCGAGTACAGCTTGGTGCTCGGGGTGATGCCGGGATCGGGCAGGTCCGAGATCACCACGTCGTACGGCCGCCCGGCCCGCCCCTGCTCGCGCAGCCAGGTGAACGCGTCGGCGGTGTCGACGCGCACCCGGGGGTCGCGGTGCGCCCCGCCGTTGAGCGCCGCCAGGGCGGGGTCCGTACGGGCCAGCTCGACGACGGCCGGGTCCAGTTCGACCACCGTGACCGACTCCACCCCCGGGTAGCGCAGCACCTCGCGGGCCGCCAGGCCGTCGCCGCCGCCGAGGATCGCCACGCGGGCGTGGGGGCCGCGCATCGCGGGGTGCACCAGCGCCTCGTGGTACCGGTGCTCGTCGCGGCCGCTCACCCGCAGCCGGCCGTCGAGGAAGAGGTCGAGCGGCCCGCCGGGAGCGCCGGTGACGACGATCTCCTGAAGCTGCGTCTGTACGGCGACCCGCACCCGCTCGCCGTACACCGCCCGCCGCGCCGCGCGCTCGAAGTCGCCGACGAGGGCGGTGGCGGTGGCGAGCAGCGCCAGCACCACCGCGTTCGCCACCACCAGCAGCCAGCGCTCGCGCCGGGTCAGTTCACGCCGGAAGAGCCACAGCACCAGCGCGCCGCCCGCCACCGCGTTGACCGCGCCGGTGAGCAGCGCGCCCGTCAACTGGCCGAGCAGCGGCAGCAGGAGGAACGGGAAGGCGAGCCCGCCGACCAGCGCCCCGACGTAGTCCGCGGCGAAGAGGTCCGCCACGTCGCCGCTGGTGTCCCGGCGTTCACCCCGCCGGGACACCCGCTGGATCAGCGTCATGAGCAGCGGGATCTCGGCACCGATGAGCACGCCGATGGTCAGCGAGAAGCCGACCAGCGCGTACCGCGCCCCGCCGACCCAGGCGAACGTCGCGTAGAGCACCAGCGCCGAGCCGCCGCCGACCAGCGCCAGCGCGGCCTCCAGCAGGCCGAAGCCCACGGCCGCGCGGCACCGCAGCCGCTTGGCGAGCAGCGAACCGAGGCCCATCGCGAAGACCATCACGGAGAGCACGACGGACGCCTGGGTGACCGAGTCCCCGATCAAGTACGAGGCGAGGGCGACCAGTTCCAGCTCGTACACGAGTCCGCACGCGGCGCAGACGAACACCACGCCGAGCACCAGGAACCGGCCCGTCCGCGGCCGCACGGGCAGGGCCGCGGGAGCCTCCGGGGCCGACAGCGACACAGGCGAATCGATCACCATGCGAACGCTACGTCACAGAGGACGCACTACCCGTCACCCACACGGGTGCAACTAGAGCGCGGCAGGCATACGTACGCCGACCCGTGATCGCGTCACCACCAACTGCCCCTCCTGGGGGTACGCGTGCCAGGTGCGCCATCTCACCTGCCCCTCGTATCTCTGGGCCAGCATCGCGGTGAAGGCGTGCGGGCTGCCCGGAAACGTTCCCGCCAGGCTGTTGGGGTGGTCGGCGACCAGGGCGAGCAGTTCCTGGGCCCGTCCCGCGAACTGGCCCCGGGTGAGCGTCTCGACGCGCGCGGCGAATTCGTACTCCCATTCGCCGAGCCTCTTCGCCACCCCGAGGGGGAGCGGCGTACTGCTGCCCGGCATGCAGGCGACCGTCTCGGAACAGAAGCCCTCCCCCTCCTCCAGGAGCACTTGATGGGAGGCCCCGAGAAGCCTCAACTGGAGAGCCGCGCCGTCGAGTTGGAGATCGAGCACGGCCAGGGCCGGCAGCGGCTCGCGCCCCAGCGCCCAGGCGAGATCGGCGGCGCGCGTGTCGGTGTAGGCAGTCTTGATAGTCGTGAGCATGAGTGGGCTCCGCAGACAGGCGTTTGGAATGGTGGACCGGGGTCACCCGGGGGGTGGGGCCGGAGGAGATTCGGGGACCGCCTGCTCGGGTCCACATGAGGTACGAGGGCTGTTGTCCGACAGCGAGGGAATCATGAAGTGCGCTGGACTCACAGCGTTTTTACCCAACTTGGAGTGGTTTCCATCCCCTCGGGGGCTGCCCGGTTCACCTGTTCAACGACATAGCGCCCGACGGGAGTTGTCCCGTCGGGCGCATGGTTCGGACGCTTGAAGAGGTGCTGTTGTGGTGCCCGGAAAAGCGGCGTCCCCGCGCGGAACGCGGTGGCCGGTGCGCGGAGAGCGGCGCCCCCGCGCACCGGCCGCCGCCCTGCCGGGGGGGGGGCGAGGGGCCCCGGGGGGGGGCCCCCCCCCCCCCCCCCCCACCCCCCCCCCCCCCCCCCCCCCCCCACCCCCCCCCCCCCCCCCCAAAAAACCCGCGCGCCAGGGGGCGGGCCACC
>NZ_JBSGYQ010000026.1:45491-94147 GCF_053610585.1 Streptomyces sp. NPDC054887
TTTTTGGGGGGGGCCCCTTACAGCGGGCCCCCCCGGGGCCCCCGGGGGGGCGGCGGCGGCTCCCGCGGCCCCCCCCCCCCCCGCCCGCCGCCCTGCCGGGCGGAGGCGACTGCCCCGTGTCAGTCGCCTCCGCCACCACCACCGCAGCCGCCTCCGCCGCCGCCGCAGGACGAGGAGCCGCCGCACGAACTTGAACCGGAGGAGCCGTGGTGGCTGCCCTCCCACCAGCTCCCCCCGCTCCTGCGGGTCCGCCGTCCACCACGGCTGCCCGCGAGCACCGTCAACCCCACGATCACCAGCACCACCAGAGCGATCAGCACGAACTCCACGCCCCTCACCGTCCTTCCGTTCCCCCGAAGCGAGGTGCTCGCTTCTTGCGTGACCCGGTGATGCCCCCGGCCGCCGGAACCGAAAGCCGACTTGAGCAACTCCAGAGCTTCGGCCCAGGATGGCCGCCATGACGACGCCCGCAGAGCACGACGCCCCCGGCCAGGACGACCGCCCGGGCCCCGGCTCCCGCCCGCAGCCGCAGCCGCACCCCCGCCCCGCGCTCAACCGCAGGCTGGCGGAGTTCGGGACGACGATCTTCGCCGAGATGTCGGCGCTGGCCCAGAAGACCGGCGCGATCAACCTCGGGCAGGGCTTCCCCGACACCGATGGCCCCGAGGCCATCAGGGAGGCGGCGGTCCGCGCGCTGCGGGACGGACGCGGCAACCAGTACCCGCCCGGCCCCGGCGTCCCCGAGCTGCGTACCGCCGTCGCCGCCCACCAGCTCGGCCGCTACGGCCTGGAGTACGACCCGGACACCGAGGTCCTCGTCACCGCCGGCGCCACCGAGGCGATCGCGGCCTCGCTCCTCGCCCTGCTGGAGCCCGGCGACGAGGTGGTCGCCCTGGAGCCGTACTACGACTCGTACGCCGCCTGCATCGCCCTCGCCGGCGGCACGCGCGTCCCGGTGACACTGCGCCCCCACGAGGGCCGGTACGTCCTGGACCTCGACGAGCTCCGCGCCGCCGTCACCCCCCGCACCCGGCTCATCCTCCTCAACACCCCGCACAATCCCACCGGCACCGTGCTCACTCGCGCGGAACTGGCCGCCGTGGCCGAGCTGGCGGTCGAGCGCGATCTGCTCGTGGTCACCGACGAGGTGTACGAACACCTGGTCTTCGACGGCGAGCACCTGCCGATCGCGTCGTTCCCCGGCATGCGGGAGCGCACGGTGACGATCTCCTCGGCGGGCAAGACGTTCTCCTTCACCGGGTGGAAGATCGGCTGGATCACCGCGTCCCCCGCCCTGGTCACCGCCGTACGCAGTGCGAAGCAGTACCTGACGTACGTGTCGGGCGGGCCCTTCCAGTACGCCGTCGCCGAGGCGCTGCGCCTGCCCGACTCCTACTTCACCGCGCTGCGCGAGGACCTGCGCGCCAAGCGGGACCTGCTGTCCGCGGGCCTCGCCGACGCCGGCTTCGCGGTCTACCGCCCGGCCGGCACGTACTTCGTCACCACGGACATCCGCCCGCTGGGCGAGAGCGACGGCTTCGCGTTCTGCCGTGCGCTGCCGGAGCGGTGCGGGGTGGTGGCCATCCCGAACGCGGTCTTCTACGACCACCGCGACCAGGGCGCGCCGTTCGTCCGGTTCGCCTTCTGCAAGCGGACCGAGGTGCTCCAGGACGCGGTGGCCCGCCTGAAGGCCCTGGCCGGACAGCGGTAGCGCCGAGCCGTCCGGCGGCGGTGCGGGCGTCCTGCCCGGGGCCGGGGTGACCGGCTCGCGGTCGGAGGGGTCCACCCGTGCCACGGCGAAAGCCCGGCCGAGGACGGCGGTCGTGATGACCGCCGCCCCGGCCGGGCTCTCGCCGGGCCACGGGGCGCATCCGGTGTCGATCGCCCCGGTGCCGGTGTGACGGGCCGGGCTCAGACCTTGCCGTCGCCGTCGCCGTCGCCCTCGCCCTCGGCGGAGTCGACGTCCTTCTCCAGGCCGAGCTGCTCGACGAGCCACTTGTCGAACTCGATCGAGGCGCGGACCCAGCTGACCGTCGAGGACACGAAGTGTTCGAGGCTGACGCCGGTGCCGATCAGCATCTGCGCCTCACCGATGAGACGGACGGTGCCGTCGTCGTGGGTGTGGCTGTAGACCTTCGGCCACAGCGTGCGGCGGTTCCAGTCGTCGATCAGTTCGAGGAGCTGGACCTTCTCCTCGATCTGGTGCGGCCGGTCGTAGAAGGTCCGTACCGAGAAGACCTGCTGGTCGTCCTCGCCACGGAACATGAAGTACGTACGGAACTCCTCCCACGGCGCGGCGAGGTCGCCCTCGTCGTCGACGACGTACTTCAGCTCCATCTGCTCCAGCAGCTGCTTGACGAGGTCCTGGTCGGGGACGACGGGGCCGGCGGGCCCTTCGGGCTGCGGTTCGGGCTGGCCCCCGAAGTTCGGGATCGAGGACGGGTCGATAGACATCTTGAATACTCCTGGGTTATCGCGTGTGGGATCTTCGCGTGGCTGCCTGACATCGACCCTAGTCGCGAAAGCGGGTGCGGGTCCTTCGCCCTGCGCTGAACCCGCACCCGGACCGCCTACTCGGCGCGGCCCACGGTCAGGCCGTCCTCCGACCGGTCCACCCGGACGGTGTCCCCGTCGGTGACCTCGCCCGCCAGGATCTCCTTGGCGAGCCGGTCGCCGATCGCCGTCTGGATGAGCCGGCGCAGCGGCCGGGCTCCGTACGCCGGGTCGTTCCCCTTGTCCGCCAGCCAGGCCAGCGCCCGCGGGGTGACGTCGAGGGTGAGGCGCCGGTCGGCGAGGCGCTGGGCCAGCCGGCCGATCTGGAGCTCGGCGATGTGCGCCAGCTCGTCCCCGGACAGGGCCGAGAAGACGACCAGGTCGTCGAGCCGGTTGAGGAACTCGGGCTTGAAGGACGCCCGCACGGTCTCCAGGACCTGCTCCTTCTTCACTTCCGCGCTGGTCAGCGGCTCGACGAGGTACTGGCTGCCGAGGTTCGACGTCAGGACGAGGATGGTGTTGCGGAAGTCGACCGTGCGCCCCTGACCGTCGGTGAGGCGGCCGTCGTCGAGCACCTGGAGCAGGACGTCGAAGACCTCGGGGTGGGCCTTCTCAACCTCGTCGAGGAGTACGACGCTGTACGGGCGGCGGCGGACCGCCTCGGTGAGCTGGCCGCCCTCCTCGTAGCCGACGTAACCGGGCGGGGCGCCGACCAGCCGCGCGACGCTGTGCTTCTCGCCGTACTCGCTCATGTCGATGCGGACCATGGCCCGCTCGTCGTCGAAGAGGAAGTCGGCGAGCGCCTTCGCCAGCTCGGTCTTGCCGACGCCGGTCGGGCCGAGGAAGAGGAACGAGCCGGTCGGGCGGTCGGGGTCGGCGATGCCCGCGCGGGTGCGGCGTACGGCGTCGGAGACCGCGCGCACCGCCTCGTGCTGGCCGATCAGCCGCGTGCCGAGCTCGTCCTCCATGCGCAGCAGCTTCTGCGTCTCTCCCTCCAGGAGGCGTCCGGCGGGGATGCCGGTCCAGGAGCCCACCACGTCGGCGATGTCGTCGGGCCCGACCTCCTCCTTGACCATGGTGTCGGTACGGACCTCGGCCTCGGCCGCCGCGGCCTCCTCCAGCTCGCGCTCCAGGCCGGGGATCTCGCCGTACAGCAGCTTGGAGGCGGTGTCGAAGTCGCCGTCGCGCTGGGCGCGCTCCGCCTGGCCGCGCAGGTCGTCGAGCCTCTCCTTCAGCTCACCGACGCGGTTGAGGCCCTGCTTCTCCTTCTCCCAGCGCGCGTTGAGGCCGCGCAGCTCCTCCTCCTTGTCGGCGAGGTCGCGGCGCAGCTTCTCCAGCCGCTGGCGGCTCGCCGGGTCGGACTCGTTCTTGAGGGCGAGCTCCTCCATCTTCAGCCGGTCGACGGCCCGCTGGAGTTCGTCGATCTCGACCGGCGAGGAGTCGATCTCCATGCGCAGCCGCGAGGCCGCCTCGTCGACGAGGTCGATGGCCTTGTCGGGCAGGAAGCGGGAGGTGATGTACCGGTCGGAGAGGGCCGCGGCGGCCACCAGCGCGGAGTCCGCGATCTGCACCTTGTGGTGGGCCTCGTACCGCCCCTTGAGGCCGCGGAGGATCGCGATGGTGTCCTCGACGGTCGGCTCGGCTACCAGCACCTGCTGGAAGCGGCGCTCCAGGGCGGGGTCCTTCTCGATCCGCTCCCGGTACTCGTCGAGGGTCGTCGCGCCGACCATGCGCAGCTCGCCGCGCGCCAGCATCGGCTTGAGCATGTTGCCGGCGTCCATGGCGGAGTCGCCGCCCGCGCCCGCCCCGACGACGGTGTGCAGCTCGTCGATGAAGGTGATGATCTGCCCGTCGCTCTCCTTGATCTCGGAGAGGACGGTCTTCAGCCGCTCCTCGAACTCACCGCGGTACTTGGCGCCCGCCACCATCGCGCCGAGGTCGAGCGCGACGAGCCGCTTGTTCTTCAGGCTCTCGGGGACGTCGCCCTTGACGATGCGCTGGGCGAGGCCCTCGACGACGGCGGTCTTGCCGACGCCGGGCTCGCCGATGAGCACGGGGTTGTTCTTCGTACGCCGCGACAGGACCTGCACGACGCGCCGGATCTCCTGGTCACGGCCGATGACCGGGTCCAGCTTGCCGTCGCGCGCGGCCGCCGTGAAGTCGGTGCCGAACTTCTCCAGGGCCTTGTACTGGCCCTCCGGGTCGGGGGTCGTCACCCGGCGTCCTCCCCTGATCTTCTCGAAGGTCTCCAGCAGTTTCGCGGCGCTCGCGCCGTCCTGCGACAGTACGTCGCCGGCCTTGCCGCCCTTGGCCGCGATGCCGATGAGCAGGTGCTCGGTGGAGAGGTAGTCGTCGCCCAGCTCCTTCGCCCGCTGCGAGGCGTCGGCGATGACCGCGAGCATCTCGCGGTTGGGCTGCGGCGGGGCGACGGTGGACCCCGTCACGCTGGGGAGCGCGGCGAGCACGCGCTCGGTGCCGGCGCGCACGGCCGCCTGGTCCGCGTCCACGGCGGCCAGCAGGTCGGTGATGTTGGCGTTGTCCTCGCCCGCGAGCAGGGCCAGCAGCAGGTGGGCGGGGGTGAGATCCGCGTGCCCGTCCTTGACGGCCCGGTTGCTCGCCGCCTGGATGGCGTCCCGGCTCTTGTTGGTCAGCTCTGCGTCCACTGCGCTCGTTCCTCCTCGGCGGGCGGTACTGCTTCCTCGGCTGTGACGTGTCCCACGACTGTGCAGCTATGACTTGTTCAGCATAGGCAAAGTTGAGTCTATTCCACTCAAGGCGGGAAAAGACAGCCCGGCTACCCTGGCGCCATGGCCAACGACCTCGACGTACGGAACCCGAGCCCGGACTACCTCGCCTTCTGGCGCGAGTACCACCTCTGCACGCTGACAACCCCGCGCCCGGACGGCTCGCCGCACGTGGTGCCGGTCGGGGTGACGTACGACCCCGAGGCGGGGATCGCCCGCGTGATCACCAACAAGAGCAGCAGGAAGGTCGCCAACGTGCTGGCCGCGGGAGAGGAAGGCGCCCGGGTCGCCGTCTGCCAGGTGAAGGGCGGCCACTGGGCGACGCTCGAAGGGCGCGCGGTGATCCGTACGGAGCCGGAGCTGATCGCGGAGGCGGTGCTCCGCTACGCCGAGCGGTACGGGCGCACGCCGGCGCCGAACCCGGACCGCGTACTGATCGAGATCACGCTGGAGCGCGCGATGGGCCGCGCCCCGAGCACGGGCTGACCGGGCCGGGCTCCACACGTGCGGGCGCAGCACAGCGGCGCCATCGTGTTCAGGTCCACGATGGCGCCGCTGTGTGGGGGAGCGCCTGGGCGATTGGAACGACGGGGGAATCGCGTCAGGCGCTGCGGGGGGTGGCGGTGCTGGTTTCGGGCTCGATCAGCTGGTGGTCACGCTGGTCGAGATTGACGAAGACCATGCCGTAGCGCACGGCACAGCGAACAGGTTGCGGGGCGCCCCGGGGCTTGCGCAGGCACCGGTAGGCACGGACGTCCTCATCCTCTTCACGCGCGACCAGGATCGGCTCGCCGAACAGGGTGACCATCAGCGAGTCGCCACGGTGGGGAATGGCCGTGACCAGGTCGATGAAGTGCCAGCCCGAGCGGTAGGCGGTGGCCATTTCGCGCCTGAAGGTGCGGTCGTCCGGTGGAACGGTCATACGTCCGACTTGGCCGGCGCGGTGTCCCAGCCGAGGTCTGGCGGCGCTTCGGACTGCGCGCCGACCACGCCGCCGCCCGCAGGCTTGCTGTCCCAGGCGAGGTCCATGGTCGTCGCGGCGCCGAGGGCCAGCCCGGCTGTGAAAGCAGTGGCAAGCACCGAGCGAAGCATTCTCTTGTACATGGTCGGCTTCGTCCTCACTTGAAGGGTTTCTTCTCTCCCCGCACCAAGACCATGGCCTATTCGGCCACGTCAACACCACTGGGTCGATGCATCATGTTCCTGCACGTTCAGGACCCTGGGGGGTGGAGTTATGGCCGCAAGTGACTCAAATCAGGCACATCCCCATGCTGTCACCGATTTTTGTGACGAGGGAAGGCGCCTCTACGCCAGCGCGCTGCGCACCGGTCGCATCGCGCGGACCGAGGTGGCACCGGCCCCCTGCCTCATCGAGTTCGCTCTGCTGCACCCGGACCCGGACGACGCCAACTGGCTGCGCCCGGTTCCGCCGTCCGCGGCACTGGCGCAACGACTGCACCCGATCGAACGCGAGATTCACGAGCGGCGGCACCTTTCGATCGAACTCACCGACTCTTTTGAGCCGTTCATGGCCATCAGCGCACAGGACCCTCCGACCACCCACGCGATCACCGTGCTGGAGGGCATCAACCGCATCAACGCGGCCATAGATCTCGCCACGGCCGAGTGCCACACCGAGGTGCTCACCGTCCAGCCGGGCGGCGGACGCAGCGAACACGCCCTCAACGCGGCCCTCGAGCGCGGCCAGGCGCTCATCAACCGCGGCATCAGTATGCGCACCCTCTACCAGCACACCGTCCGCCACAGCCAGGGCACGCTCGCCTACGCCGAACGCATGGCCGAGGGCAAGGTCGAGATCCGCACCCTGGAGCAGCTCATCGAGCGCCTGATGATCTTCGATCGCACGGTCGCCTTCATCCCCGCGCGCGACGACCGCCAGGTCGCCCTGGAACTGCGCCACCCCGGCCTGGTCGAGTACCTCGCCACCGTCTTCGAGCAGTTCTGGCAACGCGGCGTCCCCCTCCAGGAGCGGGTCTCCTACGACCACACCCCCGACGGCATATCCGGCGTCCAGCGCTCGATAGCCAAGCTCCTCGTCGAGGGGTACGTCGACGAGGCCATCGCCCGCCGGCTCGGCATGAACGTACGGACCGCCCGCGCCCACATCGCCAAACTCGCCGCCACCCTCGGCAGCGGCAGCCGCGCCCAACTCGGCTACCTCATAGCCAAATCAGGCATCCTGAACCAGGACCACTGACCCGACCCGGGCACGGGTCCGGTCACCGTCTGTGTCACCAGAGCGAGATGTACGGCGACATCGCCGGGTACCACGCCAGTCCGGGCAGCGGCAGCAGGCACAGCCGGGCCACCGTCAGCGACCGGCCGAGCCGCCGCGCCCACGCCTGCTCACGCGACAGCAGGGCCAGACTCACCGCGAGGGAGAGCGTCAGCCCCACGCTGGACCACAGCAGGTACGGGACGTCCGCGAGCAGCACATACGGATCGTCGCGCCAGGTCCACAGGGTCCGGGCCACGAGCAGGGTCAGCACCGCCTCCGCGGCGGGGAACCACAGCCTGCGCGGTCCCGCTGTCGTCCGCATCGGTACCGCTCCGGCCCGGCCCGGTGAATCCGGACTCATCTTCACCTTCGACTCGGCGCTCTTCTGTGCGGACAGGGCGCGTACAGCGCGGCAGGTGTGACCATAAGGCGATCACGGCGCGCAGGTCGAGCCGGGAAACGCGAAGAGGGCCGGAAAAGCCCGGCCCTCTCCACGAGTCGACGCAGTCGTCAGTCCGACGAATGCTGTCTCTTCGGACGCCAGACCACCAGTGCGCTCGCCTGCTGCACGTCCTCGTAGCGGACGAGGTCGCGCCGGTAGGACGCGTGGACCTGGGCCTCGCGCTGCTGGAGCGCGGCCGCCGCGCCGTCGACCGCCGCCGACAGTTCCGCGACGCGCTGCTGGAGTGCGGTCACCTGGTTCTCCAGCTCGATGATCCGCTTGATGCCGGCCAGGTTGATGCCCTCGTCCTGCGACAACTGCTGCACCTGGCGCAGCAGTTGGATGTCGCGGGCCGAGTAGCGCCGGCCGCGCCCGGCCGTGCGGTCGGGAGAGACCAGGCCGAGGCGGTCGTACTGCCGCAGGGTCTGCGGGTGCAGACCCGAGAGCTGGGCCGCTACCGAGATGACGTACACAGGCGTCTCGTCGGTCAGCTGATACGGGTTACGACGCATGCGCGGGTCCATCTCATGCTCCCTTCGCGGCCTGGAACAGCTCCGCCCGCGGGTCCTCCCCGGCGGTCGCCTCACGGTAGGACTCCAGCGCCTCACGGGCCTTGTCGTCAAGGGCCGTGGGCACCTCGACCTCCACGGTGACCAGGAGGTCGCCGCGGGTGCCGTCCTTGCGGACCGCGCCCTTGCCCCGTGCGCGCATGGTGCGGCCGTTGGGCGTGCCGGCCGGCAGCTTGAGCGTGACCGGCGGCCCGCCCAGCGTCGGGACCTTCACCTCGCCGCCGAGCGCCGCCTCCACGAAGGTGACGGGCACGGTGACGGTGAGGTTGTCGCCCTTGCGGCCGAAGACCGGGTGGGCGTCCACGTGGACCACGACGTACAGGTCGCCCGCCGGGCCGCCCCGCTCGCCCGCCGTGCCCTTGCCGCGCAGCCGGATCCGCTGGCCGTCGGAGACGCCCGCCGGGATCCGGACCTGCATGGTCCGGGAGGACTTGGCACGGCCGCTGCCCTTGCACACCTCGCAGGGGTCCTGGGCGATGAGCCCGCGGCCCCGGCAGTCGACGCAGGGGTCGGTGAGCGAGAAGCCGCCACCGCCGCCGCGCGACACCTGTCCGGTACCGACGCAGGTCGGGCACACCCGGGGGGTGCCGTTCTTGTCGCCCGTACCCGAACACGCCTTGCAGGGCGCCTGGCTGGACATCCGCAGCGGGACCGTGGCCCCGTCGACCGCCTCGGTGAAGCTGAGCGTCACCTCGGACTCGATGTCCTGGCCGCGGCGGGGCTGCGTACCCGTACGGGCACCCGGGCCGGCGCCCCGGTTGAACAGGCCCCCGAAGACGTCCCCGAGGCCGCCGCCGAACCCGCCGGCGCCACCGGTCTGGGCCCCGCCCTGGGCGCCTCCGAAGAGGTCGCCCAGGTCGAAGTTGAAGGTGCCGCCGGCGCCCGGGCCCGGCCTGCCCTGCCTGTTGTACAGGGCGCCGTTCCCGAACAGAGCACGCGCCTCGTCGTACTCCTTGCGCCGCTTGGGGTCGCCGAGGACGTCGTTCGCCTCGGAGATCTCCTTGAAGCGCTCCTCCGCCTTGGCGTCGCCCTTGTTGGCGTCCGGGTGGAACTCGCGGGCGAGCTTCCGGTACGCCTTCTTGATCTCGGCCTCGGTGGCGTCCTTCGGGACGCCGAGAACCTTGTAGTAGTCCTTCTCGACGAAGTCCTTCGTGCTCATCCCCGACGTCCCTCCTTCCCGTCACCTGTACTGCTGCTGGTCACGTCAGCCCTCGTCCGGGCCACCGCTCTCCTCGTCCGGAGCCTTGGCCTCGGCCTCGTCCGCCTTGGCGGGCGCGGCGCCGGGCTGGGGCTCGGCCACCGCGACCCGCGCCGGACGGATGGTCCGCTCGCCGATCCGGTACCCGGGCTGGAGGATCGCGACGCACGTGGTCTCCTCGACGTCCGGCGCGTACGAGTGCATCAGCGCCTCGTGGATCGTCGGGTCGAAGGGCTCGCCCTCCTTGCCGAACTGCTGCAGGCCCATCTTGGCGGCGACCGTCTCCAGCGATTCGGCCACCGACTTGAACCCGCCCACCAGCTCGCCGTGCTCCCGCGCGCGGCCGATGTCGTCGAGGGTCGGGAGGAGTTCGCTCAGGAGGTTCGCCACAGCGATCTCCTTGACCGTGACCCGGTCCCGCTCCACGCGGCGACGGTAGTTCTGGTACTCCGCCTGGAGCCGCTGGAGGTCCGCGGTGCGCTCGTTGAGCGCCATGCGGGCCTGGTCCAACTGCGCCGTGAGAGCTACGTCCTGTACGTCCCCGGCCGGGGCCGCCGGGCCCGACTCCGCGACGGAGTCGGTCCCTGCCGTGTCGGGCGTGGCGGCCTGCGGTTCGGCGTCTTCGGGAGTGGCGCCGGAAGGGACGTCGGGCTTCTCCTCGAAGCCCGGAGTCTCCTCCGTCATGCGGCGCCTCCCTGACGGCCGGCGTCCTTCTCGTCGTCGACGATCTCGGCGTCGACGACGTCGTCGTCCGCCTTGGCCTGCTCGGCGCCGGGAGCGTCGCCGCCCGCGGCCTGAGCGCCCTCGGCGTTCGCGTACATGGCCTGGCCGAGCTTCTGCGAGACGGCGGCGACCTTCTCGGTGGCCGTGCGGATCTCCGCGGTGTCCTCGCCCTTGAGCTTGTCCTTCAGCTCGGTGACGGCGGTCTCGACCTCGGTCTTGACGTCACCCGGAACCTTGTCCTCGTTGTCCTTGAGGAACTTCTCCGTCTGGTAGACGAGCTGCTCGGCCTGGTTGCGGGTCTCGGCGGCCTCGCGGCGCTTGTGGTCCTCGTCCGCGTACTTCTCGGCCTCTTCGCGCATCCGGTTGACCTCGTCCTTCGGCAGCGAGGAGCCGCCGGTGACGGTCATCTTCTGCTCCTTGCCGGTGCCGAGGTCCTTGGCGGCGACGTGCATGATGCCGTTGGCGTCGATGTCGAAGGCGACCTCGATCTGCGGGACGCCGCGCGGGGCCGGCGGCAGGCCCGTCAGCTCGAACATGCCGAGCTTCTTGTTGTACGCCGCGATCTCGCGCTCGCCCTGGTAGACCTGGATCTGCACGGACGGCTGGTTGTCCTCGGCCGTCGTGAAGATCTCGGAACGCTTGGTCGGGATCGTCGTGTTGCGCTCGATGAGCTTCGTCATGATGCCGCCCTTGGTCTCGATGCCGAGAGACAGGGGCGTGACGTCGAGGAGCAGGACGTCCTTGACCTCACCCTTGAGGACACCGGCCTGGAGCGAGGCGCCGATGGCGACGACCTCGTCCGGGTTCACACCCTTGTTGGCGTCCTGGCCGCCCGTGAGCTCCTTGACGAGCTCGGCGACGGCCGGCATACGGGTCGAGCCACCGACGAGAACGACGTGGTCGATCTCGGAGAGCTGGATGCCCGCGTCCTTGATGACGTTGTGGAACGGCGTCTTGCAGCGCTCCAGCAGGTCGGCGGTCAGCTGCTGGAACTGCGAGCGCGTGAGCTTCTCGTCCAGGTGCAGCGGGCCCTCGGCCGACGCGGTGATGTAGGGCAGGTTGATCGACGTCTCGGTGGAGGACGACAGCTCGATCTTCGCCTTCTCCGCGGCCTCGCGGAGACGCTGGAGAGCCATCTTGTCCTTGGAGAGGTCCACGCCGTGGCCGGAGTGGAACTGCTTCACCAGGTAGTCGACGACACGCTGGTCCCAGTCGTCACCACCGAGGTGGTTGTCACCGTTGGTGGCCTTCACCTCGACGACGCCGTCGCCGATCTCCAGCAGCGAGACGTCGAACGTGCCGCCACCGAGGTCGAAGACGAGGATCGTCTGGTCGTCCTTGTCGAGGCCGTACGCCAGGGCGGCGGCGGTCGGCTCGTTCACGATGCGCAGGACGTTGAGACCCGCGATCTCGCCGGCCTCCTTCGTCGCCTGGCGCTCGGAGTCGTTGAAGTACGCCGGGACGGTGATGACCGCGTCGGCCACCTTCTCGCCCAGGTACGCCTCGGCGTCGCGCTTCAGCTTCTGCAGGATGAAGGCGCTCATCTGCTGCGGGTTGAAGGTCTTGCCGTCGAGCTCGATGTTCCAGTCGGTGCCCATGTGGCGCTTGACCGACCGGATCGTCCTGTCGACGTTGGTGACTGCCTGGCGCTTGGCAACCTCGCCGACCAGCACTTCACCGTTCTTCGCGAAAGCGACGACGGACGGCGTGGTCCTGGCGCCTTCGGCGTTGGTGATGACGGTGGGCTCGCCGCCCTCCAGAACGCTGACGACGGAGTTGGTGGTGCCCAGGTCGATGCCGACCGCACGTGCCATTTCGATTCCTCCAGCTGACTTGAGTGGAACAGGCTCAAGGATGCATGACGGATGTCGTCGCGTCAACAGACCTGAGTGCAGTCGACTCAACTCTTATGCGGCCCTTATCGGCATGAGCACGGCACGCCCGGGCCGAGCAGAGCCACATTTCGTACCTAAGCCCATGAAATGGTACGCACATGCTCGCCAAGCGGATCTTCGATCTGGCGGTCACCTCCGCCCTGCTGCCGGTCGCCGCCCCCCTCTTCCTCCTCACCGCCACGGCCGCCGCCGCCACGTCGGCGGGCCCGCTGCTCGTACGGAGCCCCCGCGCCGGCCTGGCCGGGCGCCCCTTCGCGATGCTGACGCTGCGCACCGACCCCCGCACCGCGGTCGGCCGGCTGCTGCGCCGGACGCGGCTGGACGTACTGCCCCGGCTGCTGCACGTCCTGCGCGGGGAGATGTCGCTGGTCGGGCCGTGCGCGCTGCCGCCGGGCCATCCTTCGGCCACCCGAGCGAGACTGGTGGTGCGGCCCGGCGTCACCGGGCCGTGGCAGGTCGGCCGGCGCTCAGGGCTGCCGTGGGAGGAGATGGACGTACTGGACCTGGACTACATCGAGCGGCACTGGCTCGGCATGGACCTCGCCGTCCTGGCCCGCACGGTGCCCGCCGCCCTCGCCGCCCGCCGCTGAGGGCAGCCTTACGCGACACAGATCACCGCCGGCCCAACTACAGTGCGGCGGCATAAATGGGTACGCTCAGCACGGGCTGAATAAGTTACCGCTTAGTAATCCCGCCAGTCGCTCAGCCGTCCCCCCGTATTTCTCCACCTCGCAGGCCCGAGGAGCCCCCAATGCAACTCGCCGCGATCATCGTGTCGCTGGTCCTGACCGTGGTCGGCGTTGCGCTCATCGCCCGAGCCGTCGCGCAGATCTACCGGTTCGTCAAGCTGGGCCAGCCCGTTCCCGCGGGCAGCCGTACCGGCAATCCGAAGCAGCGCACGATCACCCTCGCCAAGGAGTTCCTCGGCCACAGCCGGATGAACCGGTGGGGCATCGTCGGCGTCGCGCACTGGTTCGTCGCCATCGGCTTCCTGACGCTGCCGCCGACCCTGGCCCAGGCGTACGGCCAGCTCTTCCAGGCGGACTGGGTGCTGCCGGTCATCGGCGGCTTCCTGCCGTTCGAGATGTACATCGAGTTCATCGGCCTGATGACGGTCGTGGGCATCCTCGTCCTGATGGCGATCCGCCTGCTCAACCTGCCCTCGCGGGCCGGCCGCAAGTCGCGTTTCGCGGGCTCGAAGGCCTGGCAGGCGTACTTCGTCGAGTACATCATCCTGACGATCGGCCTGGCGATCCTGGCCCTGCGCGGCCTTGAGGGCGCGATCCACCACGTGGACGGCTACGACGCCGCGTACTTCGTGTCGTACCCGCTCGTCCTCGCCTTCGACGGGCTGAGCGTCTCCACGCTCCAGACGCTGATCTACTTCACCGCCATGATCAAGATCGGCACCTCGCTGATCTGGATGATCACGGTCTCGCTCAACACCAACATGGGTGTGGCGTGGCACCGCTTCCTCGGCTTCCCGAACATCTGGTTCAAGCGCGAGGACGACGGATCCACCGCCCTCGGCGCGCTCCAGCCGATGACGACGGGCGGCAAGGAGATCGACTGGGAGGACCCGGCCGACGACGCGGTCTTCGGCGTCAGCCAGGTCGAGCAGTTCAGCTGGAAGGGCATCCTCGACTTCTCCACCTGCACCGAGTGCGGCCGCTGCCAGTCGCAGTGCCCCGCCTGGAACACGGGCAAGCCGCTCTCCCCCAAGCTCCTGATCATGTCGCTGCGCGACCACGCGCACGCCAAGGCCCCGTACCTGCTGGCCGGCGGCGGCAAGACCATGGAGGGCGACGAGAAGGCGACCGAGGAGCAGCTGAAGGACGTCCCCGCGTCCGCTCTCGCGGAGGCCGAGCGTCCGCTGATCGGCACGCTGGAGGAGAACGGGGTCATCGACCCGGACGTGCTGTGGTCCTGCACCACGTGCGGCGCCTGCGTCGAGCAGTGCCCGGTCGACATCGAGCACATCGACCACATCGTCGACATGCGCCGCTACCAGGTGATGATCGAGTCCGCCTTCCCCTCGGAGGCCGGCACGATGCTCAAGAACCTGGAGAAGAAGGGCAACCCCTGGGGTCTGGCCAAGAAGCAGCGCGTCGAGTGGACGAAGGAAGTCGACTTCGAGGTCCCGATCGTCGGCAAGGACATCGAGGACCTGTCCGAGGTCGAGTACCTCTACTGGGTCGGCTGCGCCGGCGCCCTGGAGGACCGGGCGAAGAAGACCACGAAGGCCTTCGCGGAGCTGCTGCACATCGCGGGCGTCAAGTTCGCGATCATGGGCGGCGACGAGAAGTGCACCGGTGACTCGGCCCGCCGCCTCGGCAACGAGCCGCTGTTCCAGCAGCTCGGCCAGGAGAACGTCGCCATGCTGAACATGGCGTACGGCGAGGACGACGACGATCCGGCGACGAAGAAGCCCAAGTCGTCGAAGAAGATCGTCGCGACCTGCCCGCACTGCTTCAACACGATCGCGAACGAGTACCCGCAGCTGGGCGGCGAGTTCGAGGTCATCCACCACACGCAGCTGCTCCAGCACCTCATCGACGAGGGCAAGCTGATCCCGGTGACCCCGGTCGAGGGCCTCATCACGTACCACGACCCGTGCTACCTGGGCCGTCACAACAAGGTCTACACGCCGCCGCGCGAGATCATGTCGGCCGTCCCGGGCCTGCGCCAGCAGGAGATGCACCGCCACAAGGAGCGCGGCTTCTGCTGCGGCGCCGGCGGCGCGCGCATGTGGATGGAGGAGCGCATCGGCAAGCGCATCAACACCGAGCGCGTGGACGAGGCGCTGTCCCTCAACCCGGACATCGTCTCCACCGCCTGCCCCTTCTGCCTCGTCATGCTCACCGACTCGGTGAACGGCAAGAAGAACGACGGCAAGGCGAAGGAGTCCCTCCAGGTCGTGGACGTGGCGCAGCTGCTCCTGGACTCGGTGAAGACGCCGGCGGAGCCGGAGGACGAGACCGCGTCCGAGGACGCGCCCGAGCCCGAGCCGGCGAAGTAGCGCGTACCCGGAAGAAGGAAGCGGCCGGATCTGCCTCGGGGGCAGGTCCGGCCGCTTTCGTACGGACCGCTCACGGGCCACGCACGGCCCACCGCCGCTTTCGTACGGACTCACGGGCCACGCACGGCTTACGGCCGCTTTCGTGCGGACCGCTTAACTCCGCGGTCAAAAAAGAGCATCATGTGGCAACTGAAACGAGCGATACGGGCGGGGTGGGTCGTGCGAAGAGCGATCGCGGCGGCGGCGGTGAGCTGCGCGGTACTGCTGACCGGCTGCGGGCCCGACTCCGGCGGCGACTCCCCGGCAGCCGCGGCCCGCGCCGACGCCTCCCCCACCCCGCTGGCCGCCCGGGCCGCCGCGGCGCCCGTCCGCCCCGTACCGCACGGCGGCGGCAGCCGCGTCGCCGAGGACTTCAACGGCGACGGGCACCGCGACCTCGTCCTCAACGACCTGGTCAAGGGCCCCGCGGAGCGTCTGGGCGACGACGCGGGCATCGGCATCGTGTACGGCGCCGCGCCCCCGCGCGTCGTCGACCCGTCCGTACGCCAGCTCCTCACGCCCGCCCGGCACGCTGCCCGCACCGAGGGTGTCCTCCCCGCGGCCTTCGACGCCGAGGCCGCCTGCGACCTCGACAAGGACGGCTACGCCGACCTCGTGGTCACCACCGACCCGCCGTTCAACGGCACGGGCAGGCCGCCCGTACCGCTCCAGATCCTCTTCGGCGGCGAGAGCGGCCTCACCGGCAAGGCGGTCAAGCTCCGCATCCCCGACCGCGCCCGTTTCGGCAACGAGTGGCCCGACCACCCCGTCTGCGGCGACTTCGACGGCGACGGCGCCAACGACCTGGCCGTGACGGCGAGCGGCGGCCGTCTCAGCTTCCTGCGGGGCCCCTTCAGCCGAGCGGGCGCCCCACGCGCGGCCGGCGGCGCGATCCCGGGCGCCGGGCCCGTCCTCCTCTCCCCCGACCTCGCACCCGACGTCGACGGGGACGGGTACGACGACCTGGTCTCCGCCACCCGCCCGCACGAGCCGGGGACGGCCGCACGGGCGACGCTGCTGCTCGGCGGGCCGGCCGGCCCCGGGCGGCCCGGCGGTACGTACACCTTCGGGGCCGTGAAGGCGCGGCCGGGCGCGCTGCCGGCCGGCGAGGAGACAGCCGTGACGGCCGTCCTGCGCCACGCCGACTTCGACGGCGACAAGAAGCCGGACACGGCGGTGCGCACACAGCGCGGCGAGACGACCGACGTCATCACCCTGCGCTCGTCGGCCACCGGAAGGACCACCACCTTCTCCACGGCGCTGTTCGCCGCTCAGGGGGACTGAGCCGCACAGCGCCCGTACGCCTCGCCGCTGCGGGGCGCTGCACCGCACGGGGCGCCGTACGCCTCGCGACCCGGGCACTGGTCGCACGGACGGCCGTACGCCTCGCCGCTGCGGAGGGTCGCGCACGGGACGCCGTACGACTCGCGACCCCAAAACCCCGAGCCGCACGGGCGGCCGTACGACTCGCCGCCCCGGGCGCGCGCTGCGCCGTACACCGGCCGTACGACTCGACTCCACCCGGCCGGCCGGCCGGCAACAGTCGTACAACTTCGTACAACCATCCGTGCCCCTCAGCGGTCTCCTGTCCGCTGATCACCACGTGCGCGGCACGTGCCCGCGGGCCGGATCCCGGCCGGCGCGGCGATCGGCGCCCCATTTGACTCGGACGCGCACCACGCGTCCCGGCATGCCGCAGGAGAACTCCGCATGCACAGCAGCCTCCGCACCACCCTCGCCGTCGCGACCGCGGCCGCCCTCACCGGCGGCCTGCTGGTCGCCGGAGCCGGAGCCGCCGCCGCGGCGCCCTCCGGACTCCAGGGCGACTTCAACGGCGACGGCTACCGCGACCTGGCGGTCTCCGCCTCCGGCTCCACCGTCAAGGGTTACAACGGCGCGGGCGCCGTCACGGTCCTCTACGGCTCCCCCACCGGCGCCGGCGCGCAGAAGATCCAGACGATCACGCAGGAGAGCGCGGGCGTCCCCGGCTCCGCCGAGAAGCAGGACCGTTTCGGCGGCCACACCGCCGCCGGTGACTTCAACGGCGACGGGTACGCGGACCTCGCCATCGGCGCGCTGCTCGAAGACGTCGGCTCCGACGTCGACGGCGGCACGGTCGTGGTCGTGTTCGGCTCCGCCACCGGTCTGACCGGTGGCGTCACCATCGCCGACCCGACGCCCACCAAGCACGACCACTTCGGATCGGGCGTGGCGGCGGGCGACTTCAACGGTGACGGCAAGAACGACCTCGCCATCAAGTCCGACAACAACAAGGTCGACGTCTACCGCGGCGGGATCAGCAAGTCGGGTACCACGGGCGGCCGTTACTCGGTCACCACCCCGGTGCTCGCCGTCGAGGGCCACGACATCTTCAACATCACCGCGGGCAACGTGAACAACGACGGCCGCACCGACCTGGTCGTAGACGGCTACGAGGGCGACTCCACCGGCGAGTACTCGTACAACGCCAACTACTACCTGCCCGGCAGCTCGGCCGGCGTCACCACGACGGGCGCGAGGAAGCTCCCGGCGGGCATCATCACCGACATCGGCGACACCAACGGCGACGCTTACGGCGACATCGTCATCGGCAACTCCTGGGACAGCGGCGCGGGCATCGCCAAGGGCGGCGCGGTCGAGGTCGTCTACGGCACGGCGAGCGGCCCGACCGGCGGCAAGGACACCATCACGCAGGACACCCCCGGCATCCCGGGCGGCTCCGAGACGGGCGACGCGTTCGGCGGCGAGCTGTCCCTGGGCGACATCAACGGCGACGGCTTCCTCGACCTCGCAGTCGGCGCTCCCTACGAGGACCTGGCGGGCGGGGCCGACACCGGCATGGTCACCGTCGTCTACGGCTCCGCGAACGGCTTTGTGACCACGGGCGCGCAGGCGATCGAGCAGGACACCCCCGGCGTCCCGGGCACGAGCGAGAAGTTCGACGGCTTCGGCGGCGAGGTGTTCCTCTCGGACACGACCGGTGACGGCAAGGCCGACATGACGGTCGGTGTGCCGTGGGAGAACGACGAGAACGGCTACGTGGTGGCGTTCCGTTCCGACGGCACGAAGATCTCGACGAGCGGCCGGGGCCTCGGCCCGGCCGCCACCGGCATCTCGACGGCGGGCGCACCGGTACTGGGCCTGAACATCTCGGGCTGACCCGCACGGCCGGGCGGTCCTCCGTCGTACGGACGACCGCCCCACGCCCCCAGGGGGACAACCCGCCGGGGACCCCCTAGGGGATGTCACAGCTCGGCCGCAATGCCGGGCCTGTTGCGGCAGGCCCGGCATACGGCGCATCCGGACCAGGTACGTTCGATTACGTGGCTGGATTCAGGATCGGACGCGGCCGGGACAACCGCACCCCGCAACAACAACCGCAGCGGCAACCGCAGCGGCAACGGCAGCAACAGCCGTACGGGCAGCAGGCATCGCCTCAGCCCCCGTACGGCCAGCAGCAGTGGCCGCAGGCACCGCAGTACGGCGGACAGCACGGCGAGCCCGAGTACTTCGGCGAGCCGCACCCCCACCAGGGCCACGCCCCGGGCGGGCAGGGCGGTTACGGAGGCCAGGGCGGGCACGGCGGCCCCGGAGGCGGTGACCCGTACGCCGCGAACAACAGCCCGGGCCACACCACGGCCTTCAGCATCGACGACCCGTACGGCGACGGCGGCACGTACCACGCCGGCGACAGCCCCGCCCCGCCGGCCGGTCCGCGCCTGCACTGGAAGCAGCTGCTGAGCGGCATCGTGCTGCGCCCCGGCCCGACGTTCTGGCAGATGCGCGACTACCCGGTCTGGGGACCGGCCCTGGTCGTCACCTTCCTCTACGGCCTGCTGGCGGTCTTCGGCTTCGACAAGGCGCGCGAAGAGGCGATCAACGCGACGCTGTCCAACGCCATCCCGTACGTCCTGACCACCGGCGTGGCGGTGATCATCTGCGGCCTCATCCTCGGCGCGGTGACGCACACGCTGGCCCGCCAGCTCGGCGGCGACGGCTCCTGGCAGCCGACCGTCGGCCTCTCCATGCTGATCATGTCGATGACGGACGCCCCGCGCCTCGTCTTCGCGATCTTCCTGGGCGGCGAGAACGCGCTGGTGCAGGTGCTGGGCTGGGCGACCTGGCTCGGCTCGGCGGCCCTGTTCACCTCGATGGTGAGCAAGTCGCACGACCTGCCGTGGCAGAAGGCGCTGGGCGCGTCGGCGATCCAGCTGGTGGCGCTGCTGTCGCTGATCAAGCTGGGCACGATCTGACCCGGGCACGACCTCACGACGGAGCCCCGGCGCGCTGTCCGCGCCGGGGCTCTGTCGTACGTACCGCGTGGTCCCTACGTACGGGCCGCGTGGCCGTACGCACCGCGTGGCCGTACGCACCGCGTGGCCGTACGCACCGCGTGGCCGTGCGCACCGCGTGGCCGTGCGCACCGCCTGCGGCTCTTGCCGCTACGCGTCCAGGACCTGCCCGCTGCGCCGCACCACGGGCTTCTGCACGCTCCAGGGGAAGTTGATCCACTCGTCGGTGCGCTTCCACACGTACTCGCACTTCACGAGCGAGTGGGACTTCTCGTAGACGACGGCGCTGCGCACCTCAGCCACGTGATCGAGGCAGAAGTCGTGCACGAGCTTGAGCGTCTTGCCGGTGTCGGCGACGTCGTCGGTGATCAGCACCTTCTTGTTGCTGAAGTCGATCGCGTCCGGCACCGGCGCCAGCATGACCGGCATCTCCAGCGTGGTTCCGACCCCGGTGTAGAACTCGACGTTCACCAGGTGGATGTTCTTGACGTCGAGCGCGTACGCCAGGCCGCCGGCGACGAAGACCCCGCCGCGCGCGATGCTCAGCACGATGTCGGGCTCGTACCCGTCGTCCGCGATGCTCTGCGCGAGCTCGCGCACGGCGACGCCGAACCCCTCGTACGTCAGATTTTCCCGTACAGCACTCATACCCATGCACCCATACCCGGCATCACACCTGCGTCCGATGGAAATTGAGGAAGGACCGCGAGGCCGTCGGCCCGCGCTGGCCCTGGTAACGCGACCCGTACCGCTCGGAACCGTACGGGAACTCGGTGGGCGAGCTCAGCTGGAACATGCACAGCTGGCCGATCTTCATTCCGGGCCAGAGCTTGATCGGCAGCGTGGCCAGGTTCGACAGCTCCAGCGTCACGTGGCCGGAGAACCCGGGGTCGATGAACCCGGCGGTCGAGTGCGTCACCAGCCCCAGCCGGCCGAGCGAGCTCTTGCCCTCCAGCCGCGACGCGAGGTTGTCCGGCAGCGTGATCGTCTCGTACGTCGACGCCAGCACGAACTCGCCGGGGTGCAGGATGAACGCCTCGTCCCCCTCCGGCTCCACCAGCCGCGTCAGGTCCGCCTGCTCGACGGCGGGGTCGATGTGGGGGTGGCGGTGGTTCTCGAACACCCGGAAGTAGCGGTCCAGCCGCACGTCGATGCTCGAGGGCTGCACCATGGATTCGTCGTACGGATCAATGCGCACGCGTCCGGCGTCGATCTCGGCCCGGATGTCCTTGTCTGAGAGAAGCACCCACCGAGGATACGCAGAGCGCGCGGGCCCGCCCCAATCGGACGACCCCGCGCGCCTCGGTCTCCGCTTCCGGCCGACCCCGTGCCCGATCTTGCACGGGCCACCGACCGGCGTTTCGACTGCCGTCGGGGCCGGCCTCGCGCGCCCGTCCGGCCGGATCTCCGGCCGGACGGGCAGCCACTCCCTGCCGGTCTCTAGCGCTGCTGCAACACCACCGGCACTGCGTGCCGGAGCCGCGCACAGCGCGGACAGCGGATGAGCCGCCCCGGACCGATACGGTCGGCTCCGAGCTGCTGCAACGGGAACGATGTGGTGCTGAAAACGTGCCCCTCGGCACAACGGACGACGGTGGGCTCCATCAAGTCCATCAAGTCCCTTCCCCAACCAAGCGTGGACGAGAAGGCCACATTAGGGGATGAACAGGACGCCGCTCCAGGCGGCACTCCGCCCTCAAAGGTACGCCCACCAGAAGCCACGAAAACCCGGGCGACCACGCGCACCGAACACACACCGGACACAACGGGGCGGGACCTGGGGTACACTGTCCGACGAAGCGGCGCCATCCAACGGCCCGCTGCGCGGGTGTAGTTTAATGGTAGAACATGAGCTTCCCAAGCTCAGAGCGCGAGTTCGATTCTCGTCACCCGCTCCACGCAAGAGCCCCAGGCCAAGAGCCCGGGGCTTCTTTGTTGTCTGGACCAGTTCAAGCGTCGCGCACCAGATCCGCACCAGAAGGCCCATGATCAGACTTCTCGCGGGCGGCCCGCACGGGATCATCCAGCCTGCTCGCTACTACCCGCTGCCGCTCAAGACCCTCACCCGGCCCCGACGCGACGACAGCTGTAACTCGCTCCGGCGCGGCGTCACGGAGCCCGCCACCCAGCGCCTCGTCGAGCGGAGAACCACGGGCGCGACCGAGTAACGACCTTTGGGCTCACGAAAAGGACCTAACCGCTCTACCTGGTCACGGAACTAGCCCGTGGTGGGCGTGGGGTCTGCACCACGGTGACGTCGCGGTCACTAGGGTCTTCAAGACCGCGCGCCGCGTCTTGCACATTCAAGACGGTTCTAGTCCGGCTGTGCCGTCTTCATAAAGTATCACGCTATACGCTAGACCATCCCCCGCAGTGATTACGCCTTCGCCGGAATAAGCTTCTTCGGTGCCATCCGCTTTGGTAACCATGACGTCAACAGAAAAACGCACGCTTGCCCCGTCAAGTTGCGCATCTAGGTACACGGCTCCATTCATACTTTTGCCATTGGAATCCATTTCCAGAACCAACGGCTCGGAGTCCCCTATGATGATCGTATCTTTCTCTGCCGTGTAACCATCGGGAAGTAGACTTTCGATCTTCAGCGTAATTGTGGAAGGTGGCGTCTCCGCTTGTGTAGTCGCCGGCGGAGAGGGCGGGCCTGAGCTCGATTTTGACTCGGCTACGTAAACGAAAAGGAAAATAGCCAAGATGTAAGTCACGATGCTGACTGCCAGGATGGCGGCTCTTGGCAGCCGTCCAATAGTTCCTTCCAAGGTGACATGAAACTGAGAGGAACCCATACTCGCCCCGCGCCCCACAATTCCAATGAGGAGCAGAAAGGTCGCAATGACGAGAGCTGCGATCGGGAAGAATTCCATACGGCCACCCACCTGCAGCAGGTTATGGGCTGGGATCTGAGCGCCTTCACCCAGCAAAGGGGAACCACGCCCCTGATCGGCCCGAACGCGCCATGAGCCAGGCACGGCATAATCCATCTCCTCATATTCAATCGCCATGGAACTGCTCGCGCAACTTGAGGTGCGGGGCGGGCGTGCGGGTGCGGTGATGGAGCAATACGGGCGGTGGGAAGCGGCCTTGGGCGCGAGCACCACCTGACTGCTGAGCCCAGACGAAGCCGAGCGAGGGCGGGGCGCAGACCCGGCCGGGCCATGGCCGTACATGCGAGCGGAGCAAGCCGCCTTGCACCCGTAGGGGGATCGCAACGCTGTCCGCGCAACCGCCCAAGGGCGGTAGCGGGGTGATTTGGTCAGACATAGGCGCGTGCTACGGATCGGAAAGCGTCCCGGATCCGTAGTCGACGAGTCGGTCAACCATGGCCAACCGCGGCGCAAGGACGAGACCATTACATCAACCCTGGTACCTGGTCGAGCTGATCAGGTCGCCAACGACGCTCATTCCCGAATGCCGAGCGGAGTTGCGTGCTCGCGCCCGCTTACTCGGGCCTCCCTGGGCTACCTGACGGTGCTTCAACCGAGGACTTCACCGCAAGAGGAGGAGGCGGTGGCGGACCGGTCCGTGACGGAGGGGTGAAAGGCCGGGTGGTACGGCGGTGTTGGGGCTAGGGTCGGGGGCCATGAGCGACGGGGGTTCGGTTCTCGACTGGCTGCAGGGGTGGTACTCCGGGCAGTGTGACGGTGACTGGGAGCACGAGTGGGGGATCAGGATCGAGACGCTCGACAACCCGGGTTGGCTGGTCACGGTTGACCTTGAGGGCACTCCGCTCGACGAGCTTGAGTATCCGGAGCAGTCCGTCGAGCGTGGTCCGGACGACTGGGTCCATACCCGTGTAGCCGACCGGCGGTTCTGTGGTGCGTGTGGTCCGGGCAACCTGACCGAGGTGCTGACGGCGTTCCGGAAGTGGACGGAGGCGCTGCCGGGCTCGGCGCGCGCGGTCGTCTGAGCGGGGGGAGAGTTGGCGGGAGATGGCCCCCGGTTGGCGAGGGAGGCGGACGGTGGATCTCGACACTGAGCTGACTGATGCCCAGCAGCAGGCGCTGCGAGAGAACGCGGTGGAGCTGGGGAAGGTCCGGGCGCGCTTTCGTGAGGTGCAGAAGGATGCGCGTTCCCACCTGGAGAGTGTGGGGCTGGTGGACAACGGCATCGATGCCGGTCAGAACTGCCTTGTGTGTATGAACTGCCAGCAGTTCGAGGTCGGGGATGACGGCGACTGCGGGAAGTGCGGGCACGATCTCTTCTCTCACAATGTGAAGTAGAGAGGTGGCCCGGTAGCGGTACTACGGAGAAAGCCCCAGGCCGGTGGCCTGGGGCTTTCTCCGCGGGCGTGTCTGGCCGCGGGTGAGGACACGGGCGTACGGAGTGCGCTCGTGGGCGTCGGGGGCCCTGGGTGCTCGGGGTCAGGGCGCGGAAGCCCGTTGCCGTGGTGCCCTCGCTCCCGCCCGGTGCCTCTGCCCGGGTGCCCGCGCCCGGAGCGGCCGCGCTCGGATGTGCGCGTCAGCGGGCGAAGATGTCGCCGAACTTGCGGCCCTCGACGACCGGGTAGTTGAAGTGCGTCGCGTTGAAGGACGTCGCGTAGGCCGACGTCAGCCCCGATTCCGCGCCGCGCAGCACCCACACCGCCCCGTCGTCGTAACCGTTGGGCACGACGTCCTCGCCGAACGCGCCGACGGCCAGGTCCGCCTTGCCGTTGCCGTTGATGTCGCGCAGGCGCAGTGAGGAACCGAAGTGGTCGCCTCGTTCGGCCGCGCCGGGCACTCCGGCCGTGGCCTGGTGCCAGGACTGGGCTCCGCTCGTGGACAGCCCGCTCGCGCTGCCCTTCAGGAAGACGACGTTGCCGACGTTGTCACGGTCGTTCACGCCCTCGTACGAGGCACCGACCGCGACGTCCGCGTAGCCGTCACCGGTCGCGTCACCCACCGCGACGGCGGTACCGAAGCGGTCGAAGTCCTCGTTGGTGCCGGGCACGCCCGGGCTGTTCTGCGTGTACGTGGTGCCGGTGGCCGGGAGGCCCGCCGGCCGGCCGTACCGTACGGTGAACGAACCGCTCGGTCCGCCGGCGAGGTTGCCGGTGACCAGGTCGTCAAGCCCGTCACCGTTGATGTCGCCCTGCGACACCGCCTGCGTCCAGGCTGCGCTGCCCGGGTCGGTGCCCTGGGCGAGAACCGAGTAGGTGGAGCCGATGTCGTCGGTACCGCCGCGCACCATGCCCACGTAGTTGGTGGTGAGGTCCGAGTCGCGGCGCTGGCCGTGCAGGACGTAGTCGCTGCTGCCGGTGCTGGAGAAGTTGCCGGCGGCGATTCCGTAGAGGCGCACGTTGTCGGGGAGGAACTTCTCCTTCGGCGCGAGCGCGCCGCCCTGGGTGACCTTCCCCTCCTCGTACCACCAGAAGGAGTTGGCGCCGATGACAACGAGGTTGCCGGCGCCGTCGCCGTCGACGTCGGTGAAGGACACACCCTCGCCGAAGAACCCGGAGTAGGGGTCGTTGTCGGGCGCGGTGAGCATCTGAGCACCGGAGGTGAACGGCTTGGCGCCGCCCCAGACGATCGTGACCGCGCCGTTCGGCTTGTCCGTGATCCGCTCCCAGGGCGCGCCGACGATCAGGTCGGCGTAGCCGTCGCCGTTGACGTCGCCGCTGGTGACGTCGTCGCCGAACTTGTCCACGGACTCCGACGTTCCGGGGATGCCCGGCGAGTCCTGGGTGATGTTCACCGAGTTGGCGGGGCTGACCCCCGAGGCCGAGCCGAAGACGACGGTGACCGTGCCGCCGCCCGCCTTCGGCGTGCCTATGGCGAGGTCGCGGTAGCCGTCCCCGTTGAAGTCGTCCGGCAGACCGGAAGGAGCCGCGGCGGCGGTGGGCGCGCCCAGTCCGGCGACTGCGAGGACGGCGGCCGTGACGACTGCCAGGGTACGTACGCGCAAGGTGGTGCTCCTGTCTGTGGAACCGACGTCGGTTCGCAGCTTCGGTTCCCTAAGACACGCGTGGTGCACGAAGGGTTGTACGCCGGGGAAGACCAGGTGAACGGCCTCGGCGGGGCGTCAGCCGGTCGCGCCGGGCTTCTGTCCGGTACGTCCCGAGGGTGTCGGAGCGGGTGGGGTTGGTCGCGCGGCAAGGAAGTCGGCGCGGGGTCGGCCGTGACATGTGCGCCGCCGCCCACAAAAGGGGACGTACGGGGACAGGAGCGGCCCGACACCACCGCCCGGAAATCTTCGCAGCAGCGTCACAAGGGCTGCGCACCACCTTCGGCGGGTGCCGCTAGCGTGAGCGCCGCTCGATCCCGCGTGCGATCCCGCGTGCGCACCGGAACAGGTCGCGGCGTCCCTGGCGGCGCAGTCAGCAGAAAGATCGCAGATGGATTACTGCTCCTCGTGCCGCCGGCATCTCAACGGGGCCCTCGTGTGCCCCGGATGCGGCGCATACGCTCCGGACATCGCCCCGCCCGCCGACCTGCTCCCCGGCGCCTACACGGAGTCGCCCGCCCCGGAGCACGGCCGGGCCGTCCACCACCGGGCCGACGGCGCGTCGGACCCCTACACGTCCGACCAGGACCCGCCCGCCCCTGACGCGTCCGGCCTCGACGCGTCCGGCCAGGACACGTCCAGTGGCATCGCGGGGCAGGTCGCGACCGGGCGCGGCCGGGCGGCGCGGCGCAGGCAACTGGCGCGCTGGAAGAAGCACCGGCGCCGGGCCGCCGCGGCGACCGCCGTCGCGCTCTTCGGCGGCGGTCTGAGCATGGCCGCGCTGTCGGCCGTGCGGCCGTCCGCCGGACACACCCAGGCCGCCTCGCCGCCGGAACCGGTGAACGCCTCGGCCACGCCGCAGGCAGCGGCGAGCGACTCGTCGTCCGAGCACCCGGAGAGCCGGGAGTCGAGCGACCGCGCCACGCGCGCGGCCGTCAAGGCCGGCGCACGGCAGACCGCTGCCGCGTCCCCCACCGCTCCGGAGAACAGCGGCCAGGAACGCGCCTCCGCCGCGGACCGGGCCGTCGCGCCCACCGCACCGGGCACGCGGAAGCACTCCGCCGCCGCGTCGGCACCCGTCGCGGCAGCCGATGCGGCACCCGAGCCCGCACCGGGCACGGGCGGTGACAGCGGCGGTGGCACCAGCAGTGAAACCACCCCCGACCAGGCGCAAGTCCAGTCCCCGGCCCCGGCTCCCGAACCCACCGAGCCGGCCACGACCGAACGCCCCGGCCTCGTGGGCACGGTGGTGGGGCTCCTGCCGGGCACCTCGGCGGAGGAGCCGACCTCACCGGCGCACGTGTGCCTGATCGGCGTGTGCCTCGGCTGACCGCCGCCCGTGCACCCCGAAGCGAAACCTCGCCGCCGCGATCCCAAGGAGGCCGATTCACCGTGAGCTCCTGCTACCAGGCCCGGTTGCACCGGATCGGCCGCTGGTGGGCCGTCGACATCCCGCAGGCCGCCGTCCACACCCAGTGCCGCACCCTCGACGAGGCCGAGGCGCTGGCGCGCGACGCCATCGCCCGGGCGCAAGGCGTCCGGCCGGACGCCGTCGACGTGGAGCTGGTGGTTCCGGAATTCGCGTCACTGTTGCACGGCGTACGGGAGGCCCGGAAGCGCCCGGCCGCCGGCGGTCGCGCCGGGCTGCGGGCCCTTGCCGACGCGGCACGCACCCTGGTCGACGACCTGCGCGTCAGCCAGAACGACGCCGGCCGGCTGCTCGGTCTCTCGCACGAGGAGATGTCCCGCCTGGCCCCGCCGCGCACGGCCGCCGCCTCGCGTCCCTGGCCGGCCCTCGGCCCTCTGTCCGCGCCCGCCGGCCCGGCCTCCGGCACAAGCAGCACCGCCAGCACCAGCCGCACCGCCAGCACCAGCCGCATCACCAGCACCGGCCGCATCACCAGCCCGGCAGGTACCGCCCGTACGGCACGCCCACAGCGCCACCGGCCTCCCGCGCCCAGTCGCCCGTCGTGGGCGATCGCGGAGGACAGCGCCTGAGCGTCACGGCGGACACGCCGAGCGGTGGTCGCGCGGCGCGCCTACGGTGGTCGGAGAGAGCGCGACCGAACCGAACCGGCGCTCCGGAGGAGGCCACGATGGACGAGCACTTCGTCTGGGTGACGACGCGCCGCGTCAGGCCGGGCACCCTGGAAGACTTCGAGCGGGCCTGGCGTCCGCGTGCGCATCCGGACGGCATGCGCAGGGCTTTCGCGTACTGGTCGGAGGACGGGGAGGAGGTCACCGGGGTGTCGTTCTGGGAGTCCAGGCAGGCATGCGACGCCTGGCGGACCTCCGATGCCGAGCAGCAGCGGCGGGACGCGATGAACCCGTACGTGGTCGAGGAGAACGAGGGGTACTACCGGGGCGGCGAGCTGACGATTCCGTAGGACGCGTCCTCCCTGCACCGGCACCCGCGCCGGCTCTGGCACCCGCACCGACATTGGCATTGGCACTGGCACTGGCACTGGCACTGGCACTGGCAGGCAACGTGGCTGTTCGTCGGGTCGTTCCTCGAAACGGTCCGCGGGCCGTTCCTCGGGACGTTCGGCGTACGTGAAGTGTGGTGGCCGCCGCAGCAGTCGCACCTGGGAGCTGTGGCGGGGGAAGCGGGTGGCGTGGCGTCCGGTGCGTACCCGGTGCTCGTCCAGGTGTCGGTGCTGGTCAGGGCGGCGGCGCGGTACGGGACGGATGTTCACCAGGTCTCCCGCGTAAACGTTTCGGCTGCTTCGGTCGCTTCCAATGCTCCGGCTGCTCCGGCTGTCGCACACGCGCGGTCGCGTTCCGCGCCTCATGCGCGCAGGCGCAGACGCTGGCCGGGGTAGATGCGGTCCGGGCCCTCGTCGAGCTGGTGGCGGTTCATCTCGTACAGGGCCTGCGTGCCGCCCCGGACATCGGCGCGGTCGGCGATGACGGAGAGGCAGTCACCGGGCTGTACGACGTACGTCTGCGAGGCGATGGCTTCCTGCGAACCGCGCGAGGGCGCCGGAACGGCGGCCGGGGTCTGCGCCTGACGCTGGGGCTGCACCTGCGGCTGGGCCTGGGGCTGCGGCTGCGCCTGGAGCCGGAACTGACGCTGGGGCTGGCGCTGGGGCTGCGCGGCGGTCGTGTCCTGACCGTTGTTCCCGGTGACCGCCGGGCTGCCGCCGGATCCGCTCGCGCTGTGGCGCCGCCCGCAGTTGGGCCAAGCGCCGAGTCCCTGGCCCTGGGCTACGCGGGTGGCCACGGCGATCTGTTCGGAGCGGGTGGCGAGGTCGGCGCGCGGTGCGTAATGGTGACCGCCGTACGCGCGCCAGGTGGAGGGTGAGAACTGGAGCCCGCCGTAGTAGCCGTTCCCCGTGTTGATGTTCCAGCGGCCGTTGCTCTCGCAGGCGGCGATGCTCTCCCAGTCGGGCCGCGCCGGCGCGGACCGCGGAAGGACCGACTGGGGAAGGGCCGTGTGCGGAACGCCCGACTGCGGGGCGGTCTGCGGGGCGGCCGGCCGGGGCGCGGCGGTGGCGGTGCTCTGCCCCGCGAGGCCCAGGGCGCTCAGGAGGACCAGCAGCAGGGACATGACCGTCTGGACGGACCGCTTGGCACAGAAGGAAGGCGACATCCGGGTTTCTCCTCCGCTGACTCCGGCAGCGCCGTGACGCGGTGGCGTCACGGCCGGTGGGCAAGCAACAGATAACCCGCCAGTACGCTTTTCCGTAGGTACGCCGACGACGACCTGCCGCGCTTTCACCCGCTTGGAGGCCGGTCCCGGGGCCCCACCGTGGCGGGCGTGCGGAATCCGGGCAGGGATCGGGGCATGCCCATGCTCGTCGGAACCTCGGGATGGCAGTACAAGGACTGGCGCGGCGGTCTGTACCCGTCCGAACAGCCCCAGCGGCTCTGGCTGGAGGAGTACGTCCGCCACTTCGCCACGGTCGAGAACAACAACGCCTTCTACCGGCTCCCCACCACCGAGACGTTCGCCTCCTGGCGGGAGCGGACGCCCGAGGGGTTCGTCATGGCGGTCAAGGCCAGCCGCTACCTGACCCACCTGAAGCGGTTGCGCGAGCCCGAGGAACCGGTGAGCCGGCTGATGGACCGCACCGCCGGCCTCGGCGACCGGATGGGGCCCGTACTTCTGCAACTGCCGCCCAACTTCCGGGCGGACACCGGTGCGTTGGACGCCTGCCTCCGCTGCTTCCCCGACTCGGTCCGGGTGGCCGTCGAACTGCGGCACACCTCGTGGTGGGAGGTGGAATGGGAGCTGCGGGAGGTGCTGGAGCGGCACGGCAGCGCGCTGTGCTGGGCGGATCGCGGCTCGCGCCCGGTGACGCCGCTCTGGCGGACGGCGTCGTGGGGGTACGTACGGTTCCACGGCGGCACCGCCGAGCCGCCGCCGCGCTACGGACGCCAGGCACTGAGGTCCTGGGCGCGGCGCGTGGCCGACGCGTGGACGGACGAGGACGACGTGTTCGTGTACTTCAACAACGATCCGGGCGGCGCGGCCGTCGTGGACGCGGCGCGGTTCGCGCGGGAGGCGGCCGCGCTGGGCCGGACGGTGAGCCGTACGCCGCTCCTGTAGGGAGCAGGCCGGGACGAGGGGGCCGGGCGCGGGCCCGGCGGCCCGGTCGCCGGCAACGCGGCGCGCGAGCCGTACGGCGGGACAATGGTGGGGACGGACATGCCTTCCAGCGCGGAGAGGCGGAACCTCCGGTGCCGTACACAGCTGTCACCGCCCTGAGCCATGCCGGACTGATCCGCGAGCACAACGAGGACAGCCTCGTCGCCGGGCCGTGGACGCTGTGCGGCACCGTGACCGAGAACCCGCAGACGCTCGTCTTCCCCCTCGGCACGCCGCTCGTCGTCGCCGTCGCCGACGGGCTCGGCGGGCAGCCGGCCGGCGAGGTGGCCAGTTCGCTGGTCGTACGGCAACTCTCCGCGCTGGGAACGGCCATGGACGGCGAAGAGGCCGTCCGCGAGGTCCTGGCGGTGTGCAACCGGGTGGTGTACGCCGCCGCCGACGGCGATCCGGCGCTGGTGACCATGGGCACCACGGTCGCGGGCGTCGTCGTGCTGGCGGACGCGGTGGTGGTGTTCAACGTGGGCGACAGCAAGGTGTTCGACGCGGCCCCGCACGGGCTCCGGCAGGTGAGCGTCGACGACAGCCCGCTGCCGCCGCCGGGACGCCGCACCACGTCGGCCGTCACGCAGACGCTCGGCGGCAGCCCGGTCTTCAGCCCCGTCACGCCCCATGTGACCAGCCGCGCACTGGCGGCGGGCGACCGCTACCTGGTGTGCACGGACGGGCTGACCGACCCGTGCCCCGACGAGGAGATCGCCGGGGTCCTGGGCGAGCACGACGGCGCCCGGGCCGCCTTCGAGCTGTGGAAGGGGGCCATCGAGGCGGGCGGCCCGGACAACATCACGTTCGCGACGGTACGCATCGGAGGGTGACGCCCGGCGGGTGACGGACCGGCCTGCGGCCCGCCCCCGGTGAGGGCGGGCCGTACCCGGGGAAGGCGGGCCGGACACCGGTCCGTCTACCGTTCGACGACGTTCACACACGTACGCCCGCCCGTTCGCACAGCCTCGTGGACGTACCGCCCGCAGCACCCGAACGCCCCGCGCCACCGCAGGAGTGACCACATGACCACCCGCACCCCCGCCGCCCCCACGCCCTCCGCCACCGAGGCGGCGGCGCGGGTCGTCACCGACGCGCTCCAGCCCCGCAACGTCCTGCTCGCGGGCATGCTCGGCATCGGGCTCGCCGCCGCCGGTGACTGGAGCGGGCTGCCGTGGGGCCTGCTGGGCGCGCTGTGCGCGGGCATCGTGCCCGCCGGGTACATCGAGTGGGAGCGCAGGCGCGGCACGTGGGGCGACCGGCACGTCGTCGACCGCACCCAGCGCGCGCCGATCTTCCTCGTCATCCTCGGCTCCCTCGGGACCGGTTCCCTCGTCATGCTGCTCGGCGGTGCTCCCGCCGGCATCCTGCTGGCGATGCTCGGCCTCTGGGCGATGACCGTTCTCCTCCTCGCGGTGAACACCGTCTGGAAGATCTCGGTGGACGCGTCGGTCACGTCGGCCGTCGTCACCCTGCTGGCCGTCGTGCACTCCCGCTGGTGGCTGCTCGCCCACGCGGTGACCGCCGTCGTCTGCTGGTCCCGTGTCGCCCTGCGGTACCACACCGTCGCCCAGACGATGGCCGGAGCCGCCGTTGGCGCGGCCACCTCGGCCGCCTTCCTGTTCGCCTGACGGGCCGCCAAACAGGCGTGGCGTCGCCGTAAGATCGTTCGGGGGGCGGCGGGGTTCTCACCGCGCGACGCACCCGGCCGTCACGGGCTCGTGCCGGGCTTCGACCACCGGCTCACGGGCGCCTGCGGAACACGCTGCCGTACGTAACTTCAGCCCTCACCCGAAGGGGTGACAACGGGGTGAAGTAGGTTCAGCAGCCTTGAGATTGTCACAGTGAATCGGGGTTGGTGCGCAAGTGCTGGTGGCGGACAGATACCGGCTGGACACACCCATCGGGCGGGGCGGGATGGGAGAGGTCTGGCGGGCAACGGACGAGGTGCTGGGCCGGCCGGTCGCCGTCAAACTGCTGCTCGGCAACGGGGCCGACGCTTCGGCCGCCGCCCGGTTCCGGCTGGAGGCGCAGACCGCCGCCCGGCTGAGCCACCCGCACCTCGTGGCGGTGTTCGACTTCGGAGCGTGGGAGGACCGCTTCTACCTCGTCATGGAACTCGTCGAGGGGACGAGCCTGGCGCAGACCCTGCTCTCCGTGGGCGCGCTGCCCGCCGAACAGGTCGCGGGGATCGCCGCCCAGGCGGCCGCCGGCCTTGCCGCGGCCCACCGTCAGGGCGTCGTGCACCGGGACATCAAGCCCGGCAACCTGATGACCAGTCACGACGGCACGGTGAAGATCGCCGACTTCGGCATCGCGCAGTTCGTCGACGATCCCGCGACGGCGCTGACCACCGCCGGGCAGATCGTCGGCACCAGCCTCTACCTCGCTCCGGAACGCGCGCTCGGCAGACCCGCCGGCCCCGCGTCCGACATGTACTCACTCGGTTGCGTCCTCTACCAACTCCTCGCCGGCCGACCGCCGTTCCAGGCCGACACGGCGACCGGCACCCTGTACCAGCACGTGGACGCCGTGCCCGTGCCGCCGCGCCGGCTCGGCGTCGACGTGCCCGCGCCGTTCGAGGCGTACCTGCTGGGGCTGCTCGCCAAGCAGCCGGAGGAGCGTCCGACGGCCGAGCAGGCCGCCGACTGGTTCCGTCAGGACTCCTGGCGCGCCCGCCCCGCCCCGCTGCCCGCGCCGCTCCCGGTCAGCCCTTCCCCGCCGCCGACCACGGCGACGTACTCGCTGCCCTCCACGGGCGCTCCGCGCCCGGCCTCCCGGCGGCGCGCCGCACCGCCCGTACAGCGGCCCAGCACCCGGAAGTTCGTACGCCGGCGCCCCCGCGTGGCGAGCGCGATCGCCGGGGCCATCGCCTTCGTGACGGCGGTACTCATCGGCATGGCGTGGCTCTCCCCCGAGCCCAGCTCCGCCGACACCCCGGACCCCGGCCCCTCCACCACGGCCGAGACACCGCGCTGAGCCGAACGCGGGCCTGCTCGCCCGCGCCGGGCCCGCGCCGAAGCGACGCGGGCCTCTCCCGGCCCCCGGCCCTTCGACCGCGGCCACGACACCCCCGGAGCCGAGGCGCCACTACGGGCCCGGCGAGTCCGCGCCCGGGCGACGCGGGCCCACTCCCGGGCCCTGGCCCCCGCACACGGCCGGCACCGCACCGAGGCGACACGGACCTGTCCCCGGACCCCGGCCCCTCGACCACGGTCGAATCCACGCCGGAGCGACGCGCCCCTACTCCCCCTCTGCGGAACCGGCCTGAGCGACCGTCACCCCGTCCGCCGGCGCGGCGAGCGCGAGCAGTTCCAGCGCCTCCTCCCACCGGAACGGCCCCGTGCCGCCCTCCACCAGCACGCCCATCCCCCGCAGCCGCTCGATGCTCTGCCGGTACGCGGGGTGGGCGGCCAGCGCCGGGCTCACCGAGGGCAGCACGGCGGTGGGCACGCCCGCGCCGTACGCCTCGCACAGGGTGGCCACGGCGAGGGTGTCCGCGATGCCCGCCGCCCATTTGTTGACGGTGTTGAACGTGGCGGGCGCGACCGCGACGGCGTCCGCCGGCGGGAAGGGCCGCGGATCGCCGGGCGACCGCCACGCCGACCGCACGGGCCGCCCGGTCAGGGCCTCCAGCGCCTCCCGGTCGACGAACCCGAGCCCCTGGGGGGTGGCGATCACGCCGACCTCCCACCCGCGCTCCTGCGCGGCGGCCACCAGCCGCCCCACGCCGTCGGCGACCGCGGCCGCGCAGACGACGACGTACAGAAAAGGCTTGGCCCGCTGGGACACACCACACCCCGATCGACGACTGAGTCAGCACCCCAGTGGATCAGGCCCCCGTCGCCGTACGTCCGGCGGGTCGTGCGACGCCGTACGCCGTCTCCTCGGTCCGCGTGCGGTGCGCGGCAATCCGTCCCCTCAGTCCCCGTGGCGGTACGCCGCGATCCGTCCCCTCAGTCCGCGTGGTGGTGCGCCGCGATCCGCTGGCCGGGCAGCCGGGGACGCCGGGGCAGGCGCTGGAGGCCATTGGCCCGGCGGGCGCCCTCGTCGTGCGGGCGGGTCCTGATCAGCTCGGCGAACAGGGCGCGGCCCGCGAGCAGGGCCTGGCGCATCGCCTCGGTGTCCGTGTCACCCGCCGCCGCGCGCTCGGCGGCGTCGTGCAGCAGGCGGCGGGCTCCCGCCTCGTGGGGGCAGTGCACGGACAGCGCCTCGTACTGGCGCTGGAGGGAGTCCGCCGGAAAACCGCGGTCGCGGGCCAGGTCGTTCATCAGCCGGTCCGCCTGCGCCACGACCGTCCCCGGCGCGTCGACGAACTGCTCCCGGAGCCCGGCCCACCGCGCGGTGTACCGCTCACGCTCCTGAAGCGTCAGACTCCTGACCCGCAGGCCGCCGTACCGCCGCAGCCGCTCGCTCAGATCGCGCTCCGCCGCCTCGACGTCCCCGCCGTGCCGTGCGGCCGTCTCGTCGAACTCCGGCCCGAACCTGCGTCGCAGATCGTCGGGGGCCGCCTGCGCCACCGGCCGGGCCAGCAGGAGTGCCGTGATGATCGCGGCCACCACACCCAGAAGGACCACAGCGCCCGTAGACATGAGTTCCCGCCTTTCTTGGGGGCTTCCTCGTACGAGGATTCCGCTGTTAGTCACGGAGTGTTACCAGTTCTTGGCCGTGTAAACGCGGACAGTGATGATGCATAGGTTCTGGATTAGGGGGCAGGAGCGCCTTTCGAGGGGACCGCATACCGGGAGGGGCAGGACGATGAACAGGACGGCGACCATGACGACGGCCACGCAGACGCAGACCATCGCCGACGTGGAGACGGTCGGGGAGCTGCCCTGGATCGAGGACGCGGGCAAGGTCGCGCCGAAGGACGCCCGTGAGCTGTCGCAGCTCTTCTTCGACCAGCTCCAGGTGCTCGAAGAGGGCACCCACGAGTACCAGTACGCGCGCAACACCCTCATCGAGATGAACCTGTCCCTCGTGCGGTACGCCGCCAACCGCTTCCGCAACCGCGGTGGCGGCGGCGACATGGAGGACATCGTCCAGGTCGGCACCATCGGTCTGATCAAGGCCATCGACCGGTTCGACCTCAGCCGCGAGGTCGGCTTCGCCACCTTCGCCGTGCCGTACATCGTCGGTGAGATCAAGCGGTTCTTCCGCGACACCAGCTGGGCCGTGCACGTTCCCCGGCGGCTCCAGGAGCTGCGCGTCGACCTCGCGAAGGCCAAGGAGGAGCTCTCCGTACGCCTGGACCGCGACCCCACCGTGCCGGAGCTGGCCGAGCACCTGAGCCTCTCCGAGGAAGAGATCATCGAGGGCCTGGTGGCCGCGAACGGCTACACCGCCGGCTCCCTCGACGCACCGAACGACAGCACCGACGGCGCCGACGCCAACAGCCGGACCTTCGCCGACCGGCTCGGCGAGCTGGACCCCGCCATGGAGAGCGTGGAGAACCTGCACACCCTGGCGCCGCTCCTGGAGCGGCTCGACGAGCGCGACCGCCGCATCGTCGAGATGCGCTTCGGCCAGGAGATGACGCAGGCGCAGATCGGCGCCGAGCTCGGCGTGTCCCAGATGCAGGTGTCCCGTCTCCTGTCGCGCGTGCTGAAGCAACTGCGTGCCGGGATGATGGCCGGCGAGCGCTGACGTACGCGGGTCACGGCGGCCGAGCGCATGAGGTCCCGGCCCGTACTGACAGCGCCGCCTCCGGGGTGGCAGAGTGGAACGGTGCCCCCCAGACCACCGTCGCGCTCACCGGACCCGGCGTACACCGCGTCCGAGGTGACGGATCTGCTCGCCGTCCTGTGGGGCAGGGCGCAGCTGAGCGCCCCGTCCGGGCCCATCTCGCCCTCGCAGCTCCGCGCGCTGCTGGTCATCGAGCGCCTTGATGGCGGCAATCTGCGTGCCCTGGGCGAGACGCTCGGATCGAGCCCGCCCGCCACGAGCCGGCTGTGCGACCGTCTGGAGGCGGCGGGCCTGGCGGAGCGCCGCCTCAGCCCGGCCAGTCGCCGCGAGGTGGAGCTGCACCTGAGCAGGCCGGGGCGCGCGCTGCTCGACGAGGTACGGGAGTCGCAGGTGCTGGAAC
Organism: Streptomyces sp. NPDC054887; assembly: GCF_053610585.1. NCBI lineage: Bacteria > Bacillati > Actinomycetota > Actinomycetes > Kitasatosporales > Streptomycetaceae > Streptomyces > Streptomyces sp. NPDC054887. The sequence goes on from NZ_JBSGYQ010000026.1 coordinate 81,758, forward strand.
TCGCGCCCGTGCTCGAAACGATGGCTCCCGACGACGTGACACAACTGGCCGAGGGCCTCGCCGCGTTCCGGGAGGCCGCCGCCGCCGTGGTGCACGGCACAGCGGCCGAGGACGACTCCCCGGTACGCGCGGTCCGCCCGGCCTGAGCGGGCCGACACCCAGCCGGCCGGCGTCCGCGCCGCCGACGCCTCCCGGCCGACCGCCCCCGCTGCCGTACGGGCGGCCGACGTACGCGCCACCTTTCCCCGCGCACGAAGAGGGCCCCGCCACCCCCCGGTCTACGCGGCGATCGCCGCCTCGCGGGTGTCGCGGACGGTGAAGACGCCGTCGAGGCACAGCACTCCCAGCAGCCTCCGCACGAGCGCCGAAGGCGCGGCGAGGCGCAGGCGGCTCCCCAGCACAGGGCGGGCCGCGAGCAGCACGTTGATCATTCCCGTGTCGGCGAACGTCACCTCCGACAGGTCGATCACCACCGGCGTCCTTCCCCGGCCGGCCTCGCGGTGCAGTGCCGTCCGAAGAGGTCCGGCCGACTCCCGGTCGACCTCACCCCGCAGGGCGAGCACGACGGCCCGCTCCGACCGGTGCGTGTGGAGGAGCATGCGCTGTTCGGTGCTGCGTGTGTGCACAACTGGCCCCTCAGATGTGGCAGCGGCCGGCTGAGCCGACGCATCTGCCCCTACGGTGCGGCAGAATCACCCTAGGGGTAACAGTTGCCGCTTGGCAACACTCGGGGTTTGTCAACATTATGCTCACCGAATCTCCCCAATGCCGTTACGCTGCACCGTCACCAACGGCCGCCGACCACTGCCGCACCCCCGTCCGTTCTGCCCCGATACACCCCGATCCGCCCGACAGACACAGAGGACCGCCGACCGTGACGCATTTCCTGGCCGTGGAGCGTGCCGTGCGCACCGCCGCACCGCACGCCCTCCTCGAAACGGCACGTGCCGCTCTGGTCGAGCACTACGAAGCCACCGCAGTCGACCTGCTGATGGCCGACTACAGCCTGACGGTCCTCCAGCCGGTCACCGCCCTGCCGCACACCGCCCGCTCCCTGCCGGTCCATGCCAGCCCCGAGGGTCGCGCCTTCGGCAGCCAGAAGCCGTACGGGCAGCACGTGGGCCGGGACGAGGCCGTCGACCTGCACCTGCCGGTCACCGTGCGCGGAGACCGGCTCGGCGTCCTCAGCGTGCGCCTGCCGCAGCAGAGATGCACGCCCCAGACCACCGAGGAACTGACCGAGCTCGCCGAACTCCTCGGCCACGAGATCATGGTCGCCGAGCGCGACACGGACGTGTACCTCCAGGCCCGCCGGGTCAGCCGCCTCACCCTCGCCGCCGAGATGCAGTGGCAGTTGCTCCCCGGCAGCGCCTGCTCCCGCCAGGAGTACGCCATCGGGGCCCAGCTGGAACCCGCGTACGCCATCCACGGCGACAACTTCGACTGGGCCACCACGGCCGAGACCCTCACCCTCACCGTCACCAACGGCATGGGGGAGGGGATCCAGGCGTCCCTGCTCACCAACCTCGCCGTCAACGCGCTGCGCAACGCCCGCCGGGCCGGCATCGGCATCGCCGACCAGGCCGCCCTCGCCGACCAGGCCATCTACGGCCAGCACCACGGCGAGGCGTACGTCTCGACGCTCCTGCTCTCCTTCGAGCTCGCCACCGGGCACGCCAGGGTCGTCGACGCCGGCTCCCCCCAGCTGTGGCGCCAGCGGAACAAGACCGTCGAGCGCGTGCCCTTCGAGGCGCAGCTCCCCCTCGGCATGTTCGAGGAGACGGCGTACGTCCCCCAGGAGTTCCGCGTACTCCCCGGTGACCGGCTGGTCTTCGTCAGCGACGGTGTGTACGCCGCCGCCACGCGGGCAGGCGAGACCTACGGCGAGCGCGCACTGGCGCGCGCCATCCAGGCCGCGAGCTTCCTGCCCGCCGCCGCGGTACCCCGCGCGGTGCTCCAGGAGCTCGCCTCGTACCGTGACACCGACACGGACGCCGCCGACGACGCGCTGGTCGTCTGCCTGGACTGGTTCGGCCGGGGGACGCGCGAAGTTAGCCCGGGGTAGAAGCGGGGCAGGAGCCCCGGGGTCGCCTGATCAAGGACCTTCCATCCAGACGGGGGTGAACGACATGAACCGCACGCAGACGGTCTGTGGCCGAAGTACCGGCGTCGCCGAGAGGACCACACGGCCGGACACCGCGGCCGAGGCGCGCGACACCGCTCGCGCGTTCCTGTCCGACCTCGCCCCGGCGCCCACCGAGGAGGCCGCCGAGAACGTGGTGCTGGTCGTCTCCGAGCTGGTCACCAACGCGCTGCGGCACGCGGGCGGCATCACGGGGCTCCGCCTGACCGCGAACCGCCACACGGTGGAGATCACCGTGCAGGACCCCAGCCCCTCCCGCCCGCGCCCCCGCCACCCGGACATCACCGGCTACGAGGGCGGCTACGGCCTCACCCTCGTGAACTTCCTGGCCCGCTTCGTCACGGTCACCCCGGCCCCCGGAGGGGGCAAGAAGATCTGCGCCGCGCTCGCCCTCTGACCCCGGCGCCGAGCGTTACGTCAGACCCTCCGACCATCGTTAATTGGCCCGTGCATCATCTGTTCCGGTGATCTCCCGACGGCGCGCGCCGGTCACGGTGCGTCACCCCCGCGATCTCGCTTCACTGAGCGTGTGCTCAACGAACTGCTCCCTTCTCCGGCTCCCCCCGCCTCCTCCCACACGGCGGTGTTCTCCCGGGCCCGCGCACTCGTGACGCCCGCGCTGCGCGCGGCGGTGGACCGGCTGCCCGCCCCGCAGCGGCGCATCGCCGGATACCACCGCGGCTGGAACGAGGCCGACGGCACCCCCACCGCCGTCGCGGCGGGCGAGGGCAAGGCGGTACGCCCCGCCCTGGTGTTCCTCGCCGCGCAGGCGGTCGGCGCGCCCCCCGAGTGCGCCGTCCCCGGCGCCGTGGCGATCGAGCTGGTGCACGACTTCTCGCTCCTGCACGACGACGTCATCGACGCCGACCGGCTCCGCCGCCACCGGCCGGCCGCGTGGGCGGTGTTCGGCGTACCCGCCGCCGTACTGGCGGGCGACGCGCTGCTCATCAGCGGCCTGACGACCCTCACCACGTCCGGCTCCCCCCACGCGGCCGCCGCCGTACGCGAGTTGTCCGCCACTCTCGACGACCTGCTGCGCGGCCAGAGCGAGGACGTCGCCTTCGAGAGCACCGACCGGGTGGCCCCGGAGGACTACCTGGCCATGGCCGCCGGGAAGACGGGCTCCCTCATGGCGTGCGCCTGCGCGCTGGGCGCCGTGCTGGCCGGGGTGCCGGAGTCCCGCGTCGCCGGGCTGCGCGACTTCGGCCGCCATCTGGGCATCGCGTACCAGTGCGTGGACGACCTGCTGGGCATCTGGGGCCGGACCGAGCGCAGCGGCAAGCCGGTGGGGGCGGACGTGGCGGCGCGCAAGAAGTCCCTGCCGGTGACCGTCGCGCTGGCGGACGAGGGCCCGGCCGGCCGGCGACTGGCGAGCATCTACAGCCGTCCGCACCCGCTGGGCGAGGCCGACGTGGCGCTCGCCACCGACCTGATCGAGCGCGCCGGCGGCCGGGAGGCGACGGAGGTCGAGGCCAGGCGGCAGATCACGTCCGCGATGCGGGCACTGGCGCGGGCCGAGCCCGTTCCCTCCGTCTACCGCCAACTGCACGACCTCGCACTGCTGCTGACGCAACGCGACCACTGACACCGGAAATCCCGCCCCTCGGCCATGCGCGTCAGCGTTTTCGGCATTCGGCGTAACCGCCCGGGGTCTTTCACCGTTCCAGTCAGTGGGCCCCTGCGCCATTTCGACGAACCGACGCGCAGCATCTAACACGGGACGCGAATTTTGAAGCGGGACGACATGCAGACCAAAAGGCCATCGGCCTTCGGTCCCACCGCCATCAATGTGTACGGTCTGCGCGTCGCGCTCGGCAACCGCGTCATCTTCGACGACATCAGTTTCACGGTGCCCAGGGGATCGATCGTGGGCCTGCTCGGGCCGAGCGGCTGCGGCAAGACCACGCTCCTGCGCTCCGTCGTCGGCATCCAGCGATGCACCTCGGGCCACGTACAGGTCCTCGGGCACCCCGCCGGGTCCGCCGCCCTCAGCTCGCGCGTCGGCTACGTCACCCAGGCCCCGTCCGTATACGCCGATCTGACGGTCCTGGAGAACCTGCGCTACTTCTCGGCCGCGCTGGGGATGCGGGGCTGGCGCCGCGAGGACGCCGTCGTACGGGTCGTCAAGGAGGTCGACCTCGCGGAGTACGCCGACCAGCCCGTCGCCCGCCTGTCGGGAGGCCAGTACTCCCGTGTGTCGCTCGCGGTCGCCCTCCTCGGGACACCGGACCTGCTGGTCATGGACGAACCCACGGTCGGCCTCGATCCGCTGGTGCGCAGGGAGCTGTGGACGGTCTTCCGGCGGCTGGCCGACGAGGGGACGACCCTGCTCGTGTCCAGCCACGTCATGGACGAGGCCGACCGCTGCGACCGGCTCCTCCTGATGCGCGGCGGCCGGCTGCTCGCGTCCTGCGACCGTGACGAGCTGCTGACGCACACGGGCTGCGACACCGTGGAGAGCGCCTTCATGCGGCTGGTGAAGCCGTCACAGCGCACCCCGGCGGGCCTCGTCCCGGCGCCTTCCCCGTCCACCGGGCTGGTCGACGTACCGGCCGACCCGCACTCCTCCTTCTTCGCGCAGGAGACTCTGGGATGATCACCCGGACCAGGCAGCTGCCGTTCACCCCGAGCATCACGGTCGCCACCGCGCACCGGGTGCTCCAGCAGTTCTCGCGGGACCGCGGAAGCACCGCCCTGGTGCTGGCGATCCCCTGCATGCTGATGGTGCTGCTGAAGCTCATGTTCGACCACTCCGGCGGCAGCTTCGACCGGGTGGGACCGCAGGTCTTCGGGATCTTCCCGGTCATCGTGATGTACCTCGTCGGCTCGGTATCCACGCTGCGCGAACGCACCTCGGGGACGGCCGAACGGCTGCTCACGCTGCCGGTGCAGCGGCTGGACATCGTCCTCGGCTACACCCTGGCCTTCACCTTCCTGGCCCTGCTCCAGGCGGTCCTCTCCACGCTCCTCGCGGTCGGCCCGCTGGGCCTGGAGATCAAGGGCCCCGCCTACCTGCTGATGGTCATCGCCATGCTGGGAGCCCTGCTCGGCCTGGCCCTCGGCCTGCTGGTGAGCGCCTTCGCGCGCAACGAGTTCCAGGCCGTGCAGTTCCTGCCGGCCGGCGTGCTCCCCCAGTTCCTCGTCTGCGGCCTGTTCGTCCCGCGCGACGAGATGCACGGCTCACTGGCGGCGCTGGCCAAGGTGATGCCGATGACATACGCCGTGCAGGCGGCGGGGGAAGCGGCTCAGCACAGCGGTGTCACGGGGGTGTTCGTGCGTGACGCGCTGCTGATCCTGGTCTGCGTCGTGGCGGTGCTGGTGGCCAGCGCGGCGACCCTGAAGCGCTGACAGGGGTGGGGCGCCACCGTGAACCGGTGACGCCCCACCCCTGTGTGCGCCGCTACAGCGGGTGGTTCGACGTGTTCCAGGCGAAGCCACCGCTGACCTGGCCGTTGCTCGGGAAGACGAACGGCCCGAAACGCAGCGGGCCACCGCCCGGCGGGTACGGGTGGAGGACCTCGGACACGGCGGCGGGGGCCCCGGCGGGGGCGGCGGACGCGGTGGACGCGAGCCCGCCGGCGACCAGTGCGACGGCGACGGCGGAGACGGCCGCGGTACGGCGGAAGAACGACATCGGCATTCCTTGTGTGGGGGAGTAGGAACGAGAAAAATCTTAGTCACTCGCCCGCACAACTCCCAGAAATGGAAACTGATTTCCCCGCACATTCCCCCTAAGGTGAAGGACGGAATAATCGTCAAAAAACAAATGCCTACCCATGTCGTCGGACAAGAAGAGAAAGAGCAGCGGGTGCGCCGGAAACTGACGTTGATCCTCCTTTCCATGGCCGTCGTCGCGGCCCCTGTCACCGCCGCGCCCGCGAGCGCGGATCCGCCCCCTCCGCCGCCGCACCTCGCGTGGCCCGAGCCCCCCGTGCACGACTTCCACACCCACACCCTGCCGCCACTCCCCGACGTCTGGCAGGAGACGTGGCACCCCTCCGGGGGACAGCGCCCGCCCCGCAAGCCGTCCGGGCACGAGAGGCGCCCTCCGGCCTCCGTGCAGAAGGCCCGGAAGGTCATGGTCCGGCTCCTCAACCGGGAGCGGGCCCGCCACGGCTGCCGTCCCGTACGGTCGCACCGCGCCCTGACCGGGGCCGCGCAACGGCACAGCGCCTACATGGCACGCGCCGGGGCCCTCTCGCACACCGGAGCGCACGCCTCAAGGCCGGGCGACCGGCTCTCCGACGAGGGATACCGGTGGCGGCGGGTGGCCGAGAACCTCGCCCGTTCCGCACTGGACCCGGCGGCGGCCCTGCGCCGCTGGAAGCAGAGCCCGAAACACCGCGCCGTAATGCTCACCTGCGCCTTCCGGCACGTCGGCGTCGGAGTGAGCCGCCGCGGCGGCCAGGGATGGTGGACGCTCCTGCTGGCCCGCCCGCGCTGAGCCGGTGCGGCGGCCGTGCGGGAACACGGCCGCCGCTCACCGGCTCAGCAGGTCCTCGTCCCACCACCACGCCACGGAGGGGATCCGCAGCGGCGAACGGTCGTCGTCGGCCGGCCGCTCCGCCCACTCCAGCGGCGTGTCGTCCAGGCCCTCGGGCACGTGCCCCAGGCTGAGGTAGCGCGGCACCCGCAGACCCCACTCGGCGTTGCCCCGTACGCCGTACCGCAGTCCCCGCAGGTAGTGGTCCAGCTCCGCGCCGGCCTGCGGGCGTACCTGCTCGTACACGTCGAGGAACCGGAGCATCACCCGGTCGCGCAGGCGCGTCGCCGCCTCGACCGCCTCGCGCAGCGACAGGTCGTGATGCCGCATCAGGACCGTGTAGACGTTCTGGTCGGTGTGCCCCCGGGACAGTTCCTTGCGCAGCGAGTGCCGGTCGTTGTCCAGTGCCGCGAGCAGCATGGCCATCTCCGTCAGCGCCCGGACCACCGGCCGGTGCATCTCACGGCCGGGCACCTCCACACCCGTGGCCAGTTCGAGCATCGCGAACGTCGGCTCGCCGCCGCACGACAGCAGCCGCATGGCGAGGAACTCGTCCAGATCCGGCATGTGCCCACGGGCCGCGTTCCCGATCTGCCACGTCACACCCGACAGCCAGGCACGGTGAGCGGTGGCGAACCGCCGCAGCTGCGCGGGCCCGCCGAAGGTGCGGAACCTGGCCATGATGTCCTGCACGGCCGCCACGTACGGCTCGGCGGCGCACACGGCCGACGGCGCCTCGACCGCCCGCTGCACCTGTCCCGCCAGGGCGCCGAACGCCGCCGGGTCGGTGCTCAGCGGCCCGTTGTCGCACCGCGCGTCGTCGAACCCGAAGCCCCAGTACACCCACAGGGCCGCCACCAGGACCCGGTCGGCGTCGGCCGTGGGAGCGAAACGGGCGAAGAAGTCGGCGCTGTGACTCGCGACGATCCACGCCAGCTCGTCGTCGCCGCCCATGCCGCTCGCACGGACCCACGCCTCGGCCCGCGCCTCGATGGAGCGGACCCGGGAGTGGATGGCCGACTCGAGGGGGCAGAAGATCGGCGGCAGCTCGACTTCGGTTACGGACATACCCATGGACACACCTCTGGCCTTGGCAACGCTGGCGGTGTCCCCATCCTCCAGCGCACCAACCACCACATCTGGCCCATAAATCACCAGACACGGCAATCCACCCGATCAGGGCGTCATCCCTCCGGCGTTGACAGTCCGACGCGCGCGGCGACCGGCAGGTGGTCGCTCCCCGTGGCGGGCAGCGACCACATCCCGGTGACGGTGGCCCCGCGGGTCATGACCTGGTCGATACGCGCCAGAGGAAACCGGGCCGGCCAGCTGAAGGCGAACCCCGGCCCGGCCCTCACGTGCGCGGCGACCGGGTCCAGCCCCCGGTCGTCCACCGTGCTGTTCAGGTCGCCGAGCAGGATCACCCGCTCCCGCGCCTCCGCGCCGATGGCGGCGCCCAGCAGCCGGGCGCTCTCGTCCCGCCGCGCCGTGCCGAACCCCGCCGGTCCCAGCCGCACCGACGGCAGATGAGCGACGTACACGGCGACGGCCTCCCGCCCCGGCATCCGCACATCGGCCCGCAGCCCCCGGTTCCAGCCCGTACCGACCCCCTCGGGCCGGATGTCCACCGGCCGCACGCCCGTCAGCGGGTACTTCGACCACAGCCCGACCGTGCCCACCACCGCGTGATGCGGATACTCCGGCCGAAGCGCCGACGCGTAGCCGTCCAGCCCCTGTGGAGTCAGCTCCTCCAGGGCGATCAGTCCGGGGCGGGCCTTCGTCAGAACCCCGGCCGTACCCGCCGGATCGGCGTTCTCGTCACTCACGTTGTGCTGCACCACGACCAGGTCGTACGCGGCCCCGTCACCCACCACCGTCCCGCCGAAGCACGCGACCCAGGCGCCGAGGGGCAGCGAGAGCGCCACCAGCCCGACGAGCGAACGGCGCCACAGCGACAGCACGAGCAGCACGGGAACAAACACCCCGAGCCAGGGCAGGAACGTCTCCAGGAGACTGCCCGGCCGCCCCACCATGTCGGGCACGGCGGAATGGAAACTCAACAGCCCCGCGACCAGCAGAGCCCCCGAGACAAGCCCCCACTCCCACCGGCACCACCGCATCCACCCCATCCCCCGACCGTAACCATCACCCCACACCACCGACCAAAGACCCCCGCACCCCGGCAACAGTGAGAGGCGCCACGCCCCCGCCCGGCAGAAGCACCCCGCACCCTCACGACGGCAGGAGGGGACGCGCCGGGCCACACCCACAGCGCAGCTCCCGGCACCTCCTCCACGGTGGCGGGAGGGGACGTGCCGGGGCGCTCCCCGCAGGGCGTCGAACGCAACCACCCCCCAAGAACCGCAGCCAGACCCGAACGTTCGACGCCCGAGGAGACGCCCCGGCACGGCACCGACCCCAAAGCCCCGGCACGGCACTGGCACCGGCACCGGCACCGGCACCGGCACCGGCACCAAAGCCCCCGCGCCGCCCCAGGCCCCCGCACACCTCACGCGTCCCGAACGGCCTCCCGCCAAGCCGACTCCCGAAGCAACCGCAACCCGTTCAATCCCACGAGCACCGTCGACCCCTCATGCCCCGCCACCCCCAACGGCAACGGCAAATGCCCCGCCAGGTCCCACACCACCAGCACCCCGATGCACACGGACGCGATCACGAGGTTCTGCACGACCAGCCGCCGCGCCCGCCGCGAGAGCGCCACCACCGCCGGCACCGTGACCAACTCGTCCCGCACCACCACCGCGTCAGCCGTCTCCAGCGCCAGGTCCGACCCGGCCCTCCCCATGGCGATGCCACTGTGCGCCGCGGCAAGCGCCGGTGCGTCATTGACCCCGTCCCCGACGACGAGCACCCTCTCCCCCGCCGCCTCCCACTCCCGCACGGCGGCCACCTTGTCCTGCGGCAGCAGCCCAGCCCGTACGTCCGTGATGCCGACCCCACCGGCGAGCCGCTCGGCGGCGCGCACGTTGTCCCCGGTCAGCAGCACCGGCGCAGCCCCGGTGAGCCGCCCGAGCGCCGCGACCGCCTCCCCGGCCCCCGCCCGCACCCGGTCCTCGATCGCGAGCACCCCCACCGGCGCCCCGTCGACCCACACCACCACGGCGGTACGCCCCGCCCGTTCCACTTCCTCCACGACCGCGGCCGTCACCGCGTCCCCGCCGACGGCTCCGGCGGGCCGCCCCACCCGTACTTCACGCCCGCCCACGACGGCCCGGACCCCGAGCCCCGGCTCCGACGAGAAGTCCTCGGCCGTACCCACGGGCAGCCCGCGCTCCTTGGCCAGGGCCACAACGGCCCGCGCGAGCGGATGCTCACTCGGATGCTCCACGGCGGCAGCCAGAGCCAACACCTCCCCAACCCCAAACCCACCAGCACCACCAGCACCCGCACCCACATCACCAGCACCAGCACCAGCACCAGCACCAGCAGAACCACCCACCCCCACCCCAAGCATCCGAACCTCCGCCACCCGAGGAGCCCCCTCCGTCAACGTCCCCGTCTTGTCCAGCGCCACCCGCGTGACGCCGCCCAGCCGCTCCATCACCACGGCGGACTTGACCAGGACCCCGTGCCGTCCCGCGTTGGCGATCGCGGACAGCAGCGGCGGCATGGTCGCCAGCACCACCGCACACGGCGAGGCGACGATCATGAACGTCATGGCCCGCAGCAGCGTCCCGGTGAAGTCCGCCCCCAGCAGCAGCGGAACGGTGAACAGCGCCAGCGTGGCCACCACGACACCCACCGAGTAGCGCTGCTCGACCTTCTCGATGAACAACTGCGTCGGCGCCTTGGTCCCGCTCGCCTCCTCGACCATCTCCACGATGCGCGCGATGACCGAATCGGACGCGTCCTTGTCGACCCGCACCGTCAGCGCCCCCGTCCCGTTGAGCGTGCCCGCGAAGACCTCGTCTCCCGGCTCCTTGCGCACCGGCAGCGGCTCCCCCGTGATGGTCGCCTGGTCCACCTCGCCGGCGCCCTCCACCACCGTCCCGTCGGCCGGCAGCCGCTCCCCCGGCCGTACGAGCACCAGCTCCCCGATCCGCAGCGAGGCGACTCCCACCACCTCCTCGCCCGCCGCTTCCCCGGCCGCGCCCGCGCCCGCGACCCGGACCGCCGTGGCCGGGGCCAGGTCCAGCAACCCCCGCACCGAATCGGCCGTACGCCGGGTGGCCAGCGCCTCCAGCGCCCCGGACACCGCGAAGATCACAATCAGCAGCCCGCCGTCCAGGAACTGCCCGATGGCCGCCGCTCCCACCGCCGCCACGACCATCAGCAGGTCGACGTCGAGGCTCCGCTCCTTGAGCGCCATCAGCCCGGCCCAGCCCGGCTCCCACCCGCCCGCGACGTAACAGACCGCGTAGAGCGGCCCCCAGACCCACCCCGGCGCCCCCGCAAGGTCGAACGGAAAGGCCAGCAGGAAGGCGAGGGCGGACAGACCCGCCCACCGCACCTCCGGCAGGGCGGACAACCGCGTACGGCGGACCGGAGCCGGCGCGGCGACCGGCCGCGCGGCGGTCCGGTCGTCGATCAGCGGAGAAGCCATGACGGAACACCTCTCGATCGGGCGGATCCCGACCGGGGCGGATCCCGGCCGGCCACGCACCGCCGCACGGCGCGCCCTGCGGCCACCATAACGGAACACATGAAGAGCTCTTCACTCATCACACGAAACGCCCCCGATACGATGGCCGCATGGGACACGGAGTCGACGAACGCGCCACACCCACGGGTCATCTCGACGCGGACGCCGCCGCCACCATCGCCGCCACGCTCCAGGCCCTGGCCACCCCGTCCCGGCTGATGATCCTGACCCGCCTCCGCCAGAGCCCGTGCGGAGTGACGGAGCTGGCCGAAGCCGTCCGCATGGAGCAGTCGGCGGTCTCGCACCAACTCCGGCTGCTGCGCGCACTGAGTCTCGTCACCGGCGTCCGGCAAGGCCGTCGCATTGTCTACAGCCTTTACGACAATCACGTCGCCCAACTACTCGATGAAGCCGTTTATCACATCGAGCATTTGCGCCTCGGCACCCGGGACGTCCCCCCGGCAGCGCGGCCGGATATCGACGGGACGCCTTCCTCGTAAGGGGTACTGCGGAAATCCGGTTAGCCCGACCGGGTGACTTATGGCCGGGCCTGCCCACCGAGGGCAATTAGGGTCCCGCTGTATGACCTCACAGACTGCTCAGGACGCTCAAACGCCTTTCGAACAAAGCCACTTGGGCACTATCTCGGTAATCGCATGGTCGGGCGAGAACATCGACGACGGCCGCGACATGGCCTTCCTGCTCGCGTACTCCCTCGGTGACGGTTCGGCCGGCCCCGAAGCCGGCGAGCGGGCCGTCCGCCACCTGCTGGAGCAGACCGGCCTCCCCGTCGGCGAAGGCGTCACCGACGGCTCCAAGTCGAAGGAGCCGGTCAGCCTGCTCGTCGAGAGCGGCAGCATTTCCCTGACGATGCCCAGCCTGCGGGTCCAGAGCCTCGTACCGCAGGAGTGGACCGCCGCGGCCCTCAAGCGCAAGCACGCGCACCTCATCTTCACCACCCGCCCGTGGCCGGACGCCAAGCCCGGCGTCCCCGTCGACGCGGAGGCCCTGAAGGCGTTCGTCGCCGACGAGGAGGTGCTGGCCGCCTCGGCGCACTGCGTGATCCCGGTGACGACCCTGCGCAAGTAACCCGGCGGGCGATCGCCCCCCCCACAGCCTTCAGGCAGATATGCGCCCCAGTGGAGGCGCATATCTGTGATG